>NZ_VKDB01000048.1 GCF_007280555.1 Deinococcus detaillensis
CGGCCTTGAGATCTGGGAGCAGCCGATCAGCAGCGGCGCTCAGCGTCTGCCGACTGTCCGGCGTCAGAATTTCATCAAGGGTATTTTCTCGCACTGCGCCGCCGATCAGAACAAGCAGCGCTGCGTCAGGATTCAAACCGCTTTGAAGTTGCATGCTGCAAGCTGACACGGCTTGCGGCCACTACTGGCAAATTTAACCAGCCAGAAACAGGTTCGGTCGAGCAGTTAGAACATCTCCTCGTTGTCGGGCACTGGTTCCCCACCCCTTTCGCCTGTCTTGCTCCACCGTGACCAGCTGAACACAACCCATCTACCCTCAGTCCGCGCCCTGCTGGACACCGTGGCCAAGCGACTCACTCTGGCTGGAGGTGGCAACCCTGCTGCCACCTCCAGGCGCAAAAAGATTTTGCACCTGCGAGCCGAGGCATAGGCGCTGCTGGGCCTCCTACTGCTGGTTGAGCAGCTCGCCAAATCTGTTTCAGTTAAAGTTTTCTGCCAGGCCGCACCGCTGCGCCTCAGTGGTGCCTGCGTCTGGACGTTTGCTTAAGACGCTTTAATAAATAAAGTGTTTTGCTGTACATATTGCTTCGCTGCTAATTCCTATGGTGGGTGGCATGAAAGAAAAAATCCTCGTCGTCATGTCCAGTGAATCCGCTCTACCCTTGCAAGGCGGACAGACACACACCACCGGCTTCTACCTTAACGAGTTCGGCGTGCCCGCCCACCGCCTCGTACAGGAAGGCTACGACCTCACCGTCACCACGCCGCGCGGCAATCGTCCCCCGCTAGACCCGGGCAGCGACGCCGCCAGTTTCTTCAAAGATGAGGCCGAGTACCAACAAATCAAGACCTTTGTCGACCAGACCCTGAGCGGCCCCATCATCAAGCTCTCCAATGCTGCTGCGAACCTGGACGAGTATGTGGCCGTGTTCCTGCCTGGCGGGCACGCGCCCATGATTGAACTGATGCGTGATCCTGACCTGCGCCGCGTGCTGGCACACTTTCATGCCCGCGCCCTCCCCACTGCCCTGATCTGCCACGCCCCCGTGGCGTTGCTGGCTGCGCAGGATGACGCCGCCACCTACCAGGACATCTTGCAGAGCGGCGGTACGCCGACGGCTCAGGCTTTCCTATACGATGGTTACAAGGCCACCGTGTTCAGCACGCCTGAAGAGAAGGAGGCCGAGAGCGGTTTTGAGGCCCCCATGCTGTACTACCCCGCTGACGCACTGACCGCCGCTGGAATGACCATCCAGAACGGCGCGAAATGGAGCAGCCACGTCACGCGCGACCGTGAACTGATCACTGGGCAAAATCCCATGAGCGACGAGGAGTTTGTAACGGTGTTCCTATCGGCCCTCAAGGAAAGCCCTATGGCGGCAGGCGCATGAACAGCGACGCCGCAACCGCATACGTCAACGTGCAGGCCATCATCGTTCCCAAACCCGAGTGTGCTGCGCAGGTCGAGCAGGAAATGCGTACTATGGTTCGGCACAGCCGTCAGGAAGAAGGCAACCTCCGCTACGACCTATTGCTTGAGGAGAAGGAGGGTGTGTTGCGCTTTCATGTCCAGGAGCGCTACCGCGATATGAAGGCCGTTGAGGCTCACCGCGCAAGTGCCCATTACCAGGCGTACCGCGCCAAAGCTGGCGACTGGTTCAGCGAGGCTCCGCAGGTCACGGTGCTCAATGATATAGACGTCGCTGGCTGATTTTAAATCTTGTTGTGTGCGAGATCTGAGCTGTGAGAACGTTCCATCTTGCGCTCGGCAACGATGCTTTTGGACCGTCGTCAGTTCTCGCGACAGGTGTCGAACTGGGGTATACCTCAACTGTGCGGGTTCTGGCAAGTTGTTGGCGTAGGGTGAAGCCATGCTGACCGGCCAGAAACTTCCAGGATACCGATTCCCGCTTTCAGTTATCGGTCATACCGTCTGGCTTTACCACCGATATGCCCTGAGTTACCGGGATGTCGAGGAACTGTTGTTCGAGCGCGGTATTGACGTCTCCCGCGAGTCTACCCGCACCTGGTGCATCAATTTCAGTAGTGAGTTTGCTCAGAACTTACGCCACCGGGAACCCCGCCGGGGTTCCCGGTGGCATCTCGATAAAATGCACGTGGTCGTGGGTGGAGTGACCCACTGGCCTTGGACAGCGATTGACGAACACGGGGCCGTGCTTGACGTGCTGCTCCAGCGCCACCGAGACACAGACGCAGCACGGTCTTTCTTTCAGCGACTGTTGGGCGAATATGACGTTCCAGACACAGTCTGCACGGATAAGCTGGCGAGTTATGGGGCGGGCATCCGCGCCGCAAACTTCCGATCCTGGAGGATATCGATCACCAGCAGGCGATCTCAACCGCCCGGTGCAACAACTTGATTGAGCAGCGGGCAGGCGTCCGTTCTGTCCAAGACAGTCTCATCTACCTACACAAGGTCAGGAACGAGGCTAACTGGGATTTTGGTAAGTCAAACGGATCCAAGGATTTCTCGACATGCACGCGAGAATCAGCGGGCAAGCGTCGTCATCGGCGCTGTTCTGCCTAAGATACCAATCTTCACGGCTCTACCCGCTCGACCATCCCCGCTCACGACCGACGATCTTTTCTAAGAACCGCACTGCGAAGCTGGAAGGACGTCGTGCAGCAGGTGGCCTGAAGTTCAGGCCACCTGCTGCCGCTGCTCCTCGGGTCTACCTTGTCAGCAACAACTTGCCAGAACCTTCAGAACAGCATTGCCGCCCTCAGCGCGTCCGTTCGCCGTCCACCAGACGCCAGATGTCGTATGGATTGCCGTCCTGCAACTCAGGCGGCAGGGCACGGTCAGGAAAGTCCTGATGCGCGCGCAGACGGGCAAAACGCTCGATGGCGAGGCTTCCCACGCTGGTGCTGCGCCCGCCGTCGCTGGTGGCCGGGAAGGGGCCGCCGTGAACCATCGCATGGCCGACTTCTACTCCGGTTGGAAAGCCGTTCAGCACCAGTCGCCCGGCCCGCTGTCCCATGACGTGCAACAGGTCAGAAAGATCGTCCAGTTCGTCGTTGGTGGCGTGCAGGCTGGCAGTCAACTGGCCTTCCAGGCCGGCCAGCACAGGCATGACCTCTTCCAGGCGGTCATAGCGCACCGCAATGCTCAGAGGGCCAAAGACTTCATCGGCCAGATCGGAGGTAAAAGCGGCAATGGGAACGCTGAGAAGCTGGGGCTGCGCGCCCTGCTCCGGCTCCGAACCCTGGGTTACAGGCTGAACGCCCGCCGCTGCGAGATGCTCGGCTGCGCCCTTCTGGTAGGCGTTCAGAATGCCGCCCGTGAGCAGGGTACAGGCTGGAGTGGCATCCAGTTTCGCCGCCACCTGTTCCAGGAAGGCGTCGCCCGCCTCGTCCACTGGAACGAACAGCAGCCCCGGCTGGGTGCAGAGCTGGCCGCCCGAGCCGCTGATGCTGGTGGCCAGTCCACCCGCCAGCGCCGCGCCGCCCCTGTCAATGGCCGCCGCCGTGAACACGCTGGGATTGACGCTGCTCATCTCGGCGTAGACGGGAATCGGCACCTCGCGGGCCTGAGCAGCGGCCACGATGGCCAGCCCACCCGTACGGGAGCCGGTGAAGCCGACGGCGTGAATCTCAGGGTGTTGAACCAGTTGTATGCCCAGTTCGTAGCCGTCCTCGTAGACGATGCCGAAGACGCCTGTACTCAGTTCACATTGCGCCGCCGCCTCACAGATGGCCGCTGCCGCCAACTCGGAGGTGGCCGGGTGCGCCGGGTGCGCCTTGACTACCACCGGACACCCTGCCGCCAGCGCGGAAGCGGTATCGCCCCCGGCCACGCTGAAGGCCAGCGGGAAGTTGCTGGCCCCGAAGACTGCCACTGGCCCCAGCGCCACTCGCATGCTGCGGACATCCGGTTTGGGGACTGGCCTGCGGGCCGGATCGCCGTGATCAATGCGTGCGTCCACCCATGAGCCGTCCGCCGCCACCCGCGCGAACAGGCGAAGCTGGTTGGCGGTGCGGCTCACCTCGCCGCGCAGTCGGGGTTCAGGCAGGCCGGTTTCTCCCATCGCCGCTTCAATAAGCGCGTCGGCCCGCGCCTCGATTGCGGCGGCGGCGGCGTTGAGGAAGTCAGCCCGCTGTGTGGGCGAACTGGTAGCAAAGCTCCGCGCCGCATCCTTCGCTGCCGCTACCAGCGACTCCAGTTCCTCTGGTGTTGTGACCTTGAATGCTGGAGCCAGCGGCTGCCCCGTCGCTGGATTCGTCGCCTGGAAGGTGCGGCCGGTCATGACCCAACCCCTGCAGGCACGCGCCCGGACGCAGCCTCAATGACGGCGCGTACTTCGGCCTTCTCTGCGTCTGTGAGTTCCAGCCGGGGGGCGCGGACGCGGGCGCTGCCATGCCCGGTTTCTTCCTGCACGAACTTGATCAGCTGCACGAATTTGTTCACCACGTCCAGACGCAGCAGCGGCAGGAACCAGCGGTACAGTTCAGCGGCTTCCTTTGTTTTGCCGTCACGCGCCAACTCGAACAGGCGCACACTTTCGGCGGGGTAGGCGTTGATCAGGCCCGCGATCCAGCCTGTTGCGCCCGCCGCCACACCTTCCATGATGGCGTCATCCAGACCCACCAGAATATCCACCGACTCAGGCAGCACGGCACGCAGGGCAGTTATGCGGCGCACGTCCCCGCTGCTTTCCTTGACGCCCAGTAGGTTGGCATGCTCTCCGGCCAGCTCGGCGATCTGCGGGGCCAGGAAATCGGTACGGTACGCGCCGGGGTTGTTGTACAGGATCACGGGCAGCTCGGTGGCCCCCACCAGCGCGGTCATGTGCGCCTTCATCTCGCGCCAGTCACTGGTATAGACATAAGGCGGCAGCGCCATCAGGCCGCCGCAGCCCACATCCCGCGCTGCTTGGGCCAGCCGCACCCCGCCCGCCGTGCTGAGACTGGCGATGCCGGGAATCACCGGCTTGCCGTCCAGGGCATCCACCAGGGTTTCCAGTACCGCCATCTTCTCGTCCATTTCCAGCGTGTTGGTCTCGCCCAGCGAACCCAGCGGAATCATGCCGTCGCACCCGGCG
The DNA here is from genome assembly GCF_007280555.1 of Deinococcus detaillensis. Lineage (NCBI taxonomy): Bacteria > Thermotogati > Deinococcota > Deinococci > Deinococcales > Deinococcaceae > Deinococcus > Deinococcus detaillensis. The sequence continues at coordinate 5,064 of NZ_VKDB01000048.1, forward strand.
GCCATCATCCAGCGGGCGTGTTCGCGCAGGAAGCCGTGATCCACGCTGCCATCGGCATTAAAAGGCGTGGTGATGGCAGGAAAAACGCCGCGGAAGGAATAGGAGGTGGAGTGGGTCATGGTGTGGCTCCTTTGAATGAGAGGTTTGAGTATCTGAAGACCTTTGAGTGGTTACGGTGGACTGAGAGTGATAGGTTCGTCCAGCAACTGGGCCAGCGGCAAAGGCACCAGCGGAGCGCGCACGCCCTCAAACCGCCAGCCGTACAGGGTCTCGCACGCGGGGCCGCAAACCCGGCCCTGGCACGCGCCCATGCCGCAGCGGGTCTGGAGCTTGGCCGCTGTCCAGCCCGCGAAGCCGCGCAACTCGCCGTGCCGCACGTCCTCGCAGCGGCAGACGATGGTTGTGGGCAATGGAGTGGGCAGGCGTTTCGGGCGCAACGCGAACGAGCGTTCCAGCGTGGCCTGAAAGCGGCGTTGAATTTCGGCGCGGCGTGGGGCATCACGTAAACGCTCGATCTGACCGCTGGCAGCGCACCCGGCCACGAAACCCTCCAGCAAAGCTCCGTCCACGCCACCGATGCTGCAAACTTCCCCGGCGGCGTAGACCCCCTGAATGCTCGTCGCCTGCCAGACGTTGACCTGCACCGCACCTGTGCCATCCAGGGCGCAGCCCAGCAACGCCGCCACGCGGGTTTCTGGCACCAGCCCAAAGCCCACCGCCAGGTAGTCGCAGTCCAGCGTGATCTCGCGCCGCCCACGCCGCAGGGTGACGCTCTGGAGCTGATTCTGCCCACTGGCCCGCACCACAGCGCAGTCGGCCCAGTACGGCACGCCCAGCAATCTAGCGGCCAGTGCCCATGCTTCACGGGATTTGCCGGGCAGCCGCGCCGCCGCCATGCCGAACGCGGCCACACCAGGCAAACCCGCCTGTTCCGCCACGGCCAGCACCCGCGCCCCTTTTTGCCGCAGGCCTGCTGCCACCGCCAGCAGCAGCGGCCCCGATCCAGCCACCACCACCCGCTTGCCGCGCACGTCCAGGCCGCCCTTGCTCATGGCCTGCAAGCCACCTGCGCCGAAGACTCCGGGCAGGATCCAGCCGTCGAAGGGCAGGAAGCGTTCGGTGGCCCCGGTGGTGAGAATCACCCGTTCAGCGTGAATCTGGCGCAGTCCAGCCGCAGTGGTCACCGTCAGCGTGTGCGCCCGCTCCCGCGTTTCTGCGGCCATCACTTCCGCGCCACTCATCACGGTGATTCCAGGATGGGAGGCCACATCGCGCAACAAGTCGCCCGCCGTCCCCTTCTGTCCCGCTACCGCGCCGCGCCAGATTTGACCACCTGAACCCGGCTGGGCGTCCAGCAGCAGCGCCCGCAACCCACCCTCGGCGGCAGTCCGCGCGGCCATCAATCCAGCGGGGCCAGCGCCCACCACCACGGCGTCCCAGGCCTCAGAATTCACGGGCTACCTCCAGCAGTCGGCGGACATTCTGACCGTCCCGCGCAGGCGTCAGGCAGGTCCGTACCAACAGCCCATCCACCACGGCGCGGCATTCATAACAGCTTCCCATGCCGCACAGCGCCCCACGCGGCTCACCGCTCAGGCTGTGGCGCAGCGGCGAGAGGCCAGCGTTCTGGAGGGCGGCCAGCACCGTGATTCCGGGCGCAACCGTGACCCGCCTCCCGTCCAATGTCAACACAGCCAGCGTCGGCTCAGGCATGGACGGCCTCCGGCATGCGCCCAAAGCGGGCAGGCGTGAAGTCGTGGGCCAGCAGTTCGGAGAAGCCTCCAAACAGTTGCGCGGCCAGCACCTCCGCTGTTCCCAGCGCGGTGGTAATGCCCAGCCCCTCATGCCCCGTCGCCAGGAAAACGCCGTCCAGGTCAGGATGCGGCCCAATCAGTGGCAGGTGATCCGGGCTGGCACAGCGTTGCCCGGTCCAGACCCGGAGCGCAGAGGTTTGTGCCAGCGCGGGCAGAAACTCGGCAGCGCGGCGCAGCATCCGGCGCAGCAGCGGCCAGTCGATCTCGCGGTCTGGACGCCCAAACTGACGGCTGGAGCCGATCAGCAGTTGCCCGGTGGGGCGCGGCTGGACATTGAACGCCACGCTGTCCTCGTCACCGCCGTGGGCACTTTTCAGGTAACCGAGTTCGACAAGCTGATGGTTGACCTGGACGGGGTGAAGAGACGCTACGCCGCGCTCGGTGATCAGCAGGTGGCCCTTGCGCTGACGCAGGGGCAGACCGGGCAGCAGACCCACCGCTCCGATGCCGTTCGCCACCACCACCAGATCCACGTGTAAGCTTTCGCCGCTCGCCAGCCTGACCCCACCCTCGATCAATTCCGTGACCGCCCCACGCCGCACGGTTGCGCCCGCACGTTCCAGCAGGAACTGGGCCACCACCGGGGCATACACCACGCTGTCGCCCGGCACTCGTAAGGCTCCAGCCAGTCCGGGGCGTAGATTTGGTTCGGCGCGGGCCAGTTCGGCGGCGTCCAGCAGCGTCGCTCCCCGGCCTGCAGCCAGATAGGCCTGACGTTTCGGCTCCACCGCCTCCAGTTCCTCATTGTCGCTGGCTACCCAGAGCGTGCCGCACGCGCGGTAATCGGCTTGTGCGGGTAAGTCCCGCGCCAGAGCCTCCCACAGTTCTAGGCTGCGGGCGGTCAGGGCCAGTTGCGCGGGGCTGTCGTCCATGACCACCAGATGACCCATGCCCGCCGCCGTCGCGCCGCCGCCGATGGGTTCCGGCTCCAGCACCGTCACGCGCACGCCGTTTAACGCCAGAGCGTCCGCACAGGCCGCGCCCACCATGCCGCCGCCGATGACGATGGCGTGCAACTTGCTCACCCCTCCTCTGGCCGGATGCCCCAGGCGAAGGGGTCGCCCGGCTGCACGATCAGTTCGCCCTGCATGGTGATAAACGCCCGTCCAGTGATCACGGGAAGCACCTGACCGTCCCGGAGCGAATACTGGCCCTCGAACACGCTGCCGATCACGCTTTCCTGCCGCCAGACCTGACCGGGTTCCAGAGTACCGTCTGCCGCCAGACAGGCCAGCTTGGCGCTGGTGCCCGTGCCACAGGGACTGCGGTCATAAGCGCCGCCAGGACACATCACGAAGTTGCGGTTAATCCCCCCGGCGTGGCTGAAGAGTTCGATGTGGTCAATCTCCGCGCCGTCCTTTCCGGTGATCCCAGCTTCACTCAACGCCTGACGAATTCGCAGGGTCTCGTCGTTCAAGGCCGGAATATCACCAAGGTTCAGCGTCCGCTGGCCCACATCCACCAGATAGAACCAGTTGCCGCCCCAGGCCACGTCGCCTCGCACCTCGCCCAGACCTTCCACGGTGACAGTGACATCTTTGAGGTGGCGATAAGCGGGCACGTTCGCCACGCTGACGCGGCCATCGTCGTGCAACGTTGCCGTGACCACACCCACCGGAGTGTCGATACGGTGATCGCCAGGGCCGATACGCCCCAGGTAGGCCAGCGTCGTCACCACGCCCATCGTGCCGTGACCACACATGCCCAGCGGCCCAGCATTGTTGAAATAAATAACGCCTGTGACGCAGTCCAGCGACTTGGGAGGCAGCAACAAGGCACTGACCAGCACCTCGTTGCCGCGCGGCTCCAGATTGACCAGGGTACGCCAGCGGTCAAAGTCGCCCCTTAATGCCTCGCGCTGCTGTGCCAGGGTTTCGCCTGGTAATTCCGGAAAGCCGTCCAGCACCACACGCGTCGGCTCGCCCGCCGAATGGGAATCCACGAAGCGGATGCGGTGCGTGACCGTAGAAACAGTTGAGGGGGCGGGTGACATACCTTAAGGTAAGCCAGCAGCAGACTCTCTGTCTTGGTGAAGTTCGCGAGGCTGGCTGCCGAATTGGGCACAATAGGGTATGCCCGTACTCCCGCCGCTTCTCCCCGGCGCAAAACGAATTCGATTCCTGCCAGAGGCAATCCGGCGGCTGGGTCTGGACGCACTACTCGACGTACTGGACTATCTCCCAGACACCGTGGCCTTCGTGAAAGATGCACAGGGACGCTACCTGTACGCCAACCGCACCCTGCTGGAGCGGCTGAACCGCCCCGCCTCTGCCGTGCTGGGCTTGCAGGCCAGCGAGGTCTTTCCAACGTCGCTGGGGGCGGCGTATACCCAGCAGGACACCGCCGTTCTGACGGGCCGCACCCTGACCGAACATCTGGAACTGCACCTGTATCCGGGGGGCAAAGCGGGCTGGTGCCTGACCACCAAACGCATGCTGGGTGAACCCCGCGCCCCGGTGGGCCTGCTGGGACTGTCGCGCGACCTTCACCTGCCGCGCTCTCACGCCTCGGCTCTGGGGCTGGCCGCCGCCACTGCCCGGATAGAGGCCGAGTACGCCGCGCCGCCCAGCGTGCCGGAAATGGCCCGAAGCGCCGGTCTGAGCGTGACCACTTTCGAGCGCCAGATCCGGCGCGTATACGGCCTGACGCCCACGCAACTGCTGACCCGCACCCGCATTCAGGCCGCCACAGCGCTGCTCTCCCAGACCAGTCTGTCGGTGGCGCAGATCGCCGTCGAGTGCGGCTACTTTGACCACAGCGCCTTCGCCCGCGCGTTCAAGGGTGCGGTAGGACTGACACCCAGCGGATTTCGTGGCTTCGCTCAGGGAAATGCAGCTGAGGCAAAGCGGTAAGCAGCCTGTCAGATGCCAGTTTATAGACCGAGTGTGCATGATCATCAAAGGGTTGTGCTGCCCTAACTGGTGTCACGGCAGACTGAAGACAGGCATAGTCTGAGGTTCAGACCACCTCTGCCGCGACGCTTGAACACGTCTGGAACGCTTGTTTCTGATTGCTTCTTGGGCAGGACGGGAGGAGTGGCGTCCTCATGGGCGTTCGTTCACGACGCCACTAACCTGGATGCCGCGCTGGTGCAGCAATTCCTGGACGTCCCGATAGCTCGGGGGAAAGCGGTGATAAAGCCACACAGCGTGCTGGATGATCATCGGGAAGCGGTGGCGATAGGGCGTTCCGTCGATCACGGTGGTCAGCCTACTCCAATCCGACTAAGGCAACACAACCGTTTTAAAAGGGTTAGGCAGCGGGTTCCAGGCGGCGCAACATGAGCCGGATGTTGGCAAGGCAGAACCACGCCTGCGTCGTTTAGGGCAAACCCTCGTCATCCCGACTCAGTCGACGGCAGCGGGTCATTCATGCGAAGGTGCGCTCCACTACCCAGCGTCGGTGTAACACCACAAAACCCTGTTGTCCAGCCAGCTCCTCGACAACCTCCACGATCCAGTTCAAGACCTCTTTGGCCCAGGACACGGGTTCACCCGTGTATCCACCACCCGCCCGGATGCGGAAAACGCTTGGCGAGCAACGCCGGCAAGATCAGCGCTTGCGCCCGATTTTACACGCTCCCTGCTGTGACCATGACCAGCGGCAGTGAGCCCAGCGTATCTAAGGTGATGTGCCGCTTGCGCCCGTTAGTCTTTTTCCCCACGTCAATCCTACAGTTGAAGTGGCCGCCTGAAGCTCATGTGGTCACTAACCTGATCCGGCTCTTGATCAATATAATTTGAGGGTGACCCAGTTTTGCGTAGATGGAGATAAGCCTCGACAATAGGAGGCACCATCATGACAAACCGCAGAATCCATACCGCTGACTTCAAACGAG
>NZ_VKDB01000049.1 GCF_007280555.1 Deinococcus detaillensis
GAGGTGGCCGGGACTCCATCCTGGCCACCTCGTTGCCTGAAATGCCTCACCTGCACAGCACTATTCAGTGGGCCTTGAATATCCCCAAAGTACAGCTAAAAGGTAAGGGCGGCCTGCTTGCCGTCCACCTCAAAGCGGTATTCGCCCTGTAGCACGCTTCCCGTGACCGGCCCGAAAACGTCCCCAGTAAAAGCTTCCAGCCGCTCGGCAGGCACCGTCAGGCTGAGCGTGCGCGACTCGCCCGGCTTGAGTACGGCCCGAACCACGCCCACTGGACGCTTGACCGCTTCCAGGTTTCCGGTGGGCGGCAAGCTGGTGCGGACAATGAAGGTGCCGGTGCCCGTTTTCTCGCCGACGTTTTTGAGCGTCACGCTGACACTCACGCCTCCGGGCACAGTGCTGGCCGTCACGGCCGAGGTGGCGAAGCGGGTGTAGTCCAGCCCAAAACCCAGTGGATACAGCGGCAGCGGCGCTTCACCCGCGCCTTCCGGGGGGCGGTCGGCGCTCAGCCCCGCCTCGCCGAGACTGCCGGGCCAAGTGAACGGCAAGCGGCCAGCGAATCCGGCGCGGCCATACAGCGCGTCGGCCAGCGCTGCGCCGCCTTCACTGCCGGGCAGATAAGCCATCACCAAAGCCGCGAGGCGGTTGCGCAGGTCTTCGGGCAGCAGGATCGGGCGGCCTGCCACCAGCACCAGCACCACCGGCTTACCCGTGCCCAGCACATCGCGCAGCAGTTGAATCTGGCTGTCCGGCAGCGCCAAATTGGGATTGTTGGCCTGACTCTCGGCGGCGGGGGCTTCCCCCAGCGCCAGCACGATCTTGTCGGCGTTGGCGGCGGCTTTGAGCAGCGCTCCCCGTTTGCCGTCGGGCAGGGCGCTGACGCTGACGCCCGCCGGGGCCGAGGCTTTGAGGGCCGCCGCCAGCGTGCTGACTTTCGGCACATAGGTCACGTTGCCCCTGCCGACGCCCTGCCAGTTGACGCTCCAGCCGCCGAGCTGAATGGCCGCGCTGTCCATCGCCGGGCCAGTCACCAGCACCCGGCCTCTGGTCAGCGGCAAGGCGGAGCTGTCGTTCTCCAGCAGCGTCAGGGTCGCCGCCGCCGCCCGCTTGGCCAGCGCCCGGTGGTCGGCCAGCACGCCGCTGCCAGCGGGCCGGGCGTCCATCAAATTCAGCTCAGCCTTGAAGGTCAGCATCCTGAGCGCCGCTTCGTCCAACCGCGCCTGCGTGATGAGCTGGCCCTGCACCGCTTCTTTCAGCGCCGCCGCGTACTTTTCTACGTCGTAGGGCACCATATAGAGATCAATTCCAGCGTTGACGCTGTCGGCGGCGGCCCTCACCAGATCGGCGTGGGTCTTGTAGACCGTGATCAACCGGTCGATATCGTTCCAGTCGCTGACCACCAGCCCCCCGAACCCCAGCTCGCCGCGCAGTACATCGGTCAGCAGGGTGCGCGAGGCGTGAACCGGCAGGCCGTTGACGCTGCCGCTGTTGGCCATCACCGCCATCGCCCCGGCCCGAATTCCAGCTTTGAATGGGGGCAGATACAGTTCGTGGAGGGCACGCAAACTGATCTCGGCGTCGGCCCTGTCGCGGCCTAGACTCGGTGAGCCGTAGCCCACGAAATGCTTGAGGGTGGCGGCCACTCCGCCCGCCTGCAAGCCCAGCACGTCGGCGGTGATCTGATCGGCCACCAGCCAAGGCGACTCGCCAAAAGTCTCGTAAAAGCGTCCCCAGCGTGGATCGCGGCCCAAATCGGCCACCGGACTGAAATCCCAGTCCATATTCATGGCCCGCATGTCCTGAGCGGTGGCGAGGGCAATTTCTCTGGTCAGCGCCGGATCGAACGCCGCGCCCAGCCCCAAGTTGTGTGGGTAGAGGGTCGCGCCCGCGACGTTGCCCACCCCGTGAACCGAGTCGGTGCCGAAGACAGCGGGCACGCCGCCGGGCAAATGCTGGCGGCCCAGTTCTTCCAAGCTGCGCAGGGTGTCGGCCCAGCCGAGGGGCTTGTTGGGCTGCGGGGTGTCGCCGCCGCCGTTGAGGATCGCGCCGGGCAGCAACTGAGCAAAGCTGCTGCCTGCGCTAGCAGCCACAGGCCCGCTGCGCCCGCCCTCCAGAAAGCGGAAAAAGTGGGCCATGCTGACCTGCCCGATCTTCTCGTCGAGGGTCATTTTGGCCATCACCACGCGGGCGCGGGTTTCGGCCTCGGTTCGGGTCAGCGTGGGGACGGCCTGAGCGCTGGCCACAGGGGTTAAAAGGAGGGCAACGGTCAATAGACGCTTCATTCAGTCTCCAGATTCTCGGCCCGGCGAGGCTCAGCCCGCCACAGTGTTTACCGCTGGTGGGTTGCCATTCCTTAGGGCCGTGTTCGGCGGGGTCGGTTAAGTGGGCTGGCTCTGCTGGGCGTGGGCCAGAAAATCCCGGTACCACCTTCCCGACGCCTTGAGGGTTCGCGCCTGCGTCTCAAAGTCCACATGGACGATCCCGAAGCGCTTGTCATACCCCTCGGCCCACTCAAAGTTGTCCATTAGCGACCAAGCGAAGTACCCGGCCATTTTCGCGCCGCCGGTGATGGCCGCTCCCAGGGCAGCGAGGTGCTGCTGGAAGTAGCGGGTACGGGCCGCGTCATGCACGGTGCCGTCCGGCGATACGTGGTCTGGATAAGTCGCGCCGTTTTCGGTGATGTAGATGGCGGCGGGGTTGTAGTCGCGCTGCAACCTGAGCATCAAATCGGTTAAGCTCTGCGGAGCCACTTCCCAGTCAAAGCCGGTGTATTCGCTGCCCTCTACCCTAAGCTGCTTGACGCTGAGAAAGCCCCCTCCGTCCGGCGCGTCCTCGACCACGCTGCGCGAGTACATGTTGACGCCCAGAAAGTCAGACGGGCTGCTGATGGTTTCCAAGTCGCCGGGCAGCACCAAACCCTGTGCCTGCGGGCTGGCCGCGCCCAGAAGGTCCACGGTGTCCTGCGGATAGCCGCGCCCGAACACTGGGCCGAGATACCAGCGGTTGGCAAAGCCGTCTTGCCGGTGGGCCGCCGCCTCATCAGCGGGTGAGCCGCTGGCCGGATACGCCGCCGCCAGATTGAGGGTGATGCCCACCTGAGCGTCCGGCACGCTCGCCCGCACCGCTTGAACGCCCAGGCCGTGCGCCAGCAGCAAGTGGTGTGAAGCGGCAAAACTCTCGGCCAGATCGGTGTGGCCCGGCGCGTGAACGCCGACGCCGTAGCCCAAAAAGGCCGCCACCCAGGGTTCGTTGATGGTGATCCAGTGCTTGACCCTGTCGCCGAGTTCGGCGGCCACCACCGCCGCGTAGTCACCGAAAGCCAGCGCGGTATCTCTCTCAGGCCAGCCGCCTTTGTCCTGCAAAACCTGTGGCAAGTCCCAGTGATAGAGCGTCAGCCAAGGTGTGATGCCCCGCGCCAGTAGGCCGTCCACCAAGCGCGAATAAAAGTCCAGTCCGGCCCGGTTTGTGGCCCCGCGCCCACCGGGGATGATGCGCGGCCAAGCCACGCTGAAGCGGTAGGCGTTGACATTCAGCGAGGCAATTAAATCGAGGTCGCTGTCTAAGCGGTGATAGTGGTCACAGGCCACGTCGCCGTTTTCGCCGTTCATGACTTTGCCGGGCGTAGCGCAAAAGGTGTCCCAGATGCTGGACGACCTGCCGCCCTCGTGGGCTGCGCCCTCAATTTGATACGAGGACGTGGCAACCCCGAAGACAAAGTCGGGCGGGAAGTTCTGGCGGATGAGGCGGGTGGTGTCAGGTAAAGTTAGGGTCATGGTTCTCCAGAAGTGAAGACAGGGATGAGGAGGGGAGGGGAGGTTAGCCTTTCAGCGCTCCGCTGGTCAGGCCGTCGATGAGGCGGCGTGAGGCGAAGGCGAAGATGATCAGCAGCGGCACCACCGTCAGGGCCACGCCGCACATCAGCGCTCCCCAGTCGGTGTTGGCGATGCCTTGCAAGGTGCGCAGGGCCAGCGGCGCGGTGTAGGTCTCGGCGCTGCGGAAGATGATCAGCGGGCCCAAAAAGCCGTTCCACGACTGCACGAAGGTCACCAGACCGAGGGTCGCCATCGCCGGGCCGGTCAGCGGCACGATGACTTTGCGAAAGGTCGTGAATTCGGTGGCCCCGTCGATGCGGGCGGCCTCGACCAGTTCACGCGGAATGGCGCTCCCGATGTACTGGCGCATCAAAAAGATGCCGAAGGCGTTGGCCATGCTGGGAATCCACAGCGCTCTGGGGGTGTCGATCCAGCCCAGCGCCTGCATGATCAGGGCGTAGGGCACGATGTTGAGGGTCGACGGAATCAGCAGGGTCGCCAGCAGCAGCCCGAATAGCCAACCCTTGCCCTTGAATTCGTACATGGCAAAGGCGTAGCCGCCCAGCGTGCAGAAAAACAGGGTGGTCGCGGTGGTCAGCACCGCCAGATACAAGCTGTTCCAGAGGTTGCGCCAGAACGGCATGCGTGAGAGCAGGCTTTCGTAGTTGTTGGTCAGGTCGTGGCCGAACCAGACGGGCGGCGGCAGCGAGAAGATCTCTTGGCGCGGGTGGGTGGCGAAAACGAACATGAAGTAGAAGGGAGCCAGCGTCAGCAGGCCGCCGAGAACGAGCAGCAGAATGGAACCGGCGCGGCTGAGTGGGCGCTTGCCGCTGATGCTGCGGGGCGTCGTGCGCGGCGCGGCCAGGGGAGTGGAGGTCATTTGGCCGCCTTGCTGTCGCTCATGCCGCTGCGTCCGAAGAGGCGGTTGTTGACCAGGGTGAGCAGGCCGATCACGATAAAGAGCAGCCAGGCCATCGCGGCGGCCAGTCCAGCGTCGCTGTAAGCGTTGTAGGTTCTAAACATATACATGATGGTGGTCAGTCCTGCCTGCCCGACGCCGCCGCCGCCGTTGGTGAGAATGTACGGTTCTTCGAATAGCTGAAAGCCGCCGATGAGGCTCAGGGTCACGGCCAGGAACATAGTGGGGCGCAGCAGCGGCAAGGTGATGAACCGGAACTGCTGGGCTCGGGTCGCGCCGTCCACCGAAGCTGCTTCGTAGAGGTCGCCAGGAATGGCTTGCAGGCCTGACAAGTACAGCAGCATGTTCCAGCCCACGTAGCGCCAGACGATCACCATGGCAATCGACGGCTGCACGAAGGCGCGTTCGCCCAGCCAGTTGATCTTGTCAGCAGGAAACAGCACACCCAGGATGGGAATGTGGTGCAGGCTGTTGAGCGCCGCGTTGAGCACGCCGTACTGCCAGCTAAACAGCGTGAAGAAGATCACCGAGATGGCGACCACCGAGGTGATGTACGGCAAAAAGTAGATGGCCGTAATCAGGGACTGGGCTTTTTTGAGGCCCATATTGATGGCAAAGGCCAGCGGAATGGCGATCAGGTGCTGCGGCAGGCCGCTTTCCACCGCCAAAATTGTGGTGTTTTTCAGTGACAGCCAGAAGGTGGGATCGGTGAGGTTGTCGGTGAAGTTGCGCAGGCCCACGAACTTCATGTCGCCCAGGCCGCTGCCGGGTTGCCACTCATGCACCGAGAGGTAGCCGTTGAAGATGATAGGGAAGAGGCCGAAGGCAAAAAACAACAAGAAGAAGGGGCTGATAAAGATATAAGGGGCGTATTTACGCTGAAAGTTATCCCAGCCGCCGATTTTAGGAATGGGCGGCTGAGGCGTCAGCTTGGCGGGGGGAGCGGTCATGGTAAAGCCTCCTTCAGTACGGCCATCAAGCACAAACCCGTCAGCACAAATTGGTCAGCACAGCTCAGCTAGCACAGCAAAGCGAGCAAACAAAAACTGAGCGCGGGCACCCCTTGCCAGACACGCTCAGCTTTGAGTGAGGCTGTTTAGCGGGCGCGGCGCTCGACGAGGCGCTGGGCGTCGGCCAAAGCGGTGGGGATGTCCTTGCTGCCGTCGAGCACGCTACCCAGCGCGTCGCCGACGATCTGGTCGGCAATGGGGTCGAGCTTGTTGACGTCCAGCGGCTGAATCTTGGTCGCCGCCGTGCGCCACAGCAAGCGGGCTTTCTGGTTGCCCAGGTACACCACGCCTTGGTTGAACACCGCGTCGGTCTGGCCGGCCTTGAGCGCCGGGAAAGCTCCGGTGGTCTTGAACGCCAGCACCTGCTGGGCCGGGTTGGTGGTCAGGTACTGAAGCAGCTTCCAGGCGGCGTCTTTGTTGGTGCTCTGGGCGGGAATGCCGTAGAACGAGCCGCCCCAGCTGGCAAAGGTGTTGCCGGGAAGATTCTGGGCGTTCCACTTGCCGCTGAAGTCCTTGGCCAGCCAGTTTTGCATGTGCCCGACCAGCCACGCACCCGAGAACTCGGTGGCGAGGTTGCCTTTCTGGAAGGCGGTGGTCCACTCCGGCGAGAAGGCTGCGCCGGCCTTGGCGTCGAGCTTGGCGTCGCGGATTTGCTTGGCCACCGTGAAGGCCTTGACGAAGCGGGCGTTGTCGGGGCTGACCAGCACCTTGTTGTTCTTGTCGAAGTACAGGCCTTCGCCGGCCTTGAGGCCAGTGCGCAAAATGATCTGGGCCGCTTCGGAGGCGTCGGGAATCAGGAAGGTGCCGGGGTTAGCGGCCACCACTTTCTTGCCGTTGGTGATGTACGACTCCCAGCTGGCGTTGAGCTGCGCAGGCTTGACGCCAGCCTTGGCCAGCAGATCGGTGCGGAAGAACATCGAGCCGGGGCCGATGTCGGTGGGAATGGCGACGATGCGCCCGTCCTGTGTAGTGCTCTGCGGGAAGGTGAAGCTGACGAACTTGGAGGCGAGCGCTCCAGCGTTGTAGGGGGCCTTGCTGAGGTCGATCATACCGTTGCCTTCAGCGAACTTGGCGACGTAGCCGAAGTCGATGGCTTCGAGGTCGTTGGCTCCCTTGCCGGTCGAGAGCGCGGTGGTCAGCGCGTTGTGGTGATCGGCGTAGGCCAGCGAGTTGATCTTGACGTCGATGTCGGGGTAGAGCTTGTTGAAGCCCGGCAGGGCGGCCTTGAGCACGCTGTCAAGGTCGGGAAACACGCCGACGGTGACGGTGGTCTTCTGAGCGGCGGCGAGGGTGCCCGAAAGTAGGGCCGTCAGAACGAGCAAGCGTTTAATCTTCATGGTAAAACCTCCGAGAACAGGAATTCTAAAAAACTAAGGAAGGCGGCGGTGGGTGCGCTGCGGACAGTGTTGCTCAGAAACGAATGCTGCCCAAGAGTCAACCCAGGAGCGTCCGACTGTCACGCGCCTCCTGGGGGCGAAGCGGCCCTGACTGGCCCAGTGGACTCGCGCACGACGAGCTGCGGAAGGTGAATGGGCAAAGACGGGGTTTTTGAAGCCAGCAGTTGCAGCACGGCCTCGGCAGCCTGCTCTCCAAGTTCACTGACCGATTGACGCACGGTGGTCAGCGGTGGGGTGGTGTATTTGGCGGCAAACAGATCATCAAATCCGGTCAGCGAGAGGTCTTCAGGCACCCGCACGCCCCGGCGGTACAGCGTCAGCCGCGCTCCAAAAGCCATCTGATCGTTGGCACAGCACAAAGCCGTAAACGCGTGGCCTCCTTCCAGAAGGGTCGCGGCGGCCTGTTCGCCGCTGACCTCGGTGTAATCGCCGCGCAGCATCAGCTCAGGAACAACCGTCAGCCCGGCGTCCCGCATTCCGGTTTCAAAGCCTTCCCGGCGCTCGAAAGCGTCGTGCTGCTCCTCTGGCCCGCCGATATAAGCGATGCGGCGGTGGCCGAGCGCGGCCAGGTGCTCTACGACTTGCCGCATCCCGGCTTGGTTGTCGGTCATCAGGCAGCGCTCAGCGAGGCTGTCCAGACTGCGGCCCACCACCACCAGCGGCAGCCGCTCGGCGGCCCGGTTCAGCGCCGCGTCTTCGATGACGCCGCCCAGCACGATCAGGGCGTCTACTCGGCGGCGCAGCAACAAATTGAGGGCTTCGCGCTCTTGTTCGGCGTCCCAGTGACCGCTGACCGCCAGCAGATGGTAGGGTGTGCCCACCAAGCCGCGTTCGATGCCTGCCAGCGTTTCGCCGTAAAAGGGACTGGAGAGGTTTTGGGTCAGCACACCCACCGAGAAGCTGCGTCCACCTGCGAGGGCTTGGGCCTGCGCGTTGGGCGCAAACTCAAGCTTGTGAATAGCCGCTTCAACCCGCGCCCGCTTGTCGGAAGCGACTTTGGCGCTGCCGTTGAGGATGCGCGAGACGGTGCTGGGCGAAACGCCCGCTTCTCTCGCGACCTCGACCAGCGTCACCGTTTGTGTTGTTGAGGCCGTCACGACATGATCTCCTTGGCAGCCGCAGTGGCCTGCCGGTAACACGACATCCGAACTTTATTTGGTGAACGGTTCTACATTAGGCGTTCTTGAAAGCGCTGTCAAGCTTTCAGCCGCCTTGCTCAAAAGTCTCATCTCGGAGCAGATCAGTGCGGCGTTTTGGTTTGGTCAGCGGTCTGCTGAGCGGCGGCAAACTGCACCTGAACGCTAAACTGTTCTGAAGACCACTGCGGCTGCACCCGCGCGTTCCAGCGCTGGGTCAGAGCTGAGACCAACGCCAGTCCCAAGCCACTGCCCGGCGTGCTTTGGACTCCGCTGCCACGCTCAAACGGTTGCAGCAAGCGGGCCCAGTCCTCTTGCTTTGGCCCCGCGCCCCCACTCCTGACGGTGCAACTTTGCTGCTCTACGCGCACGTCAACCACCTCACCTGTACCGTACTTGAGGGCATTTTCCATCAAATTCATCAGCACCCGTTGCAGGCCGTCCGGTTCGGCTTCTATCCAGCTTTCGCTGAGCGATAAGTGAATGCGCTTGCTTGCACGCTGGGCCGCGTCGCTGAGTTGCTCGGTAGCTGCGATCACGCCAGCGGCCAACTCGACCGGCTCCAGTTGCACGGGGGCGTCGCTGCGGGCCAGCGCCAGCAGGCTTTCCGACAAAGTCATCAGGGCGTCTACCCGGCCTTGCATACCTGCCAGCGCTTTTTGGTAGGCGGCAGCGTCGCGGGGGCGCTCCAACGTGAGTTCCAAGCGGCCTTTGAGTACGGTCAGTGGCGTGCGGAGTTCGTGGGCGGCGATGCGGGCAAACTGTTTTTCGCGCTCGATGGTGTGCTCCAACTGGTCGAGCATGGCGTTGACGGTGTTGGTCAGGCGGGCCATTTCGTCGTGGCCCGCTAGAGCCGGAACGCGCTCACGGTAATCGCCGCGCCCAGCAATGGCCGCCGCCGTGCGGGCCACCGCGTCCACTGGCCTCAGTGCCCGGTCAGCCAGAGAGTAACCAGCGGCGCAGGCCACCCCAATCATCAGCACGCTGCCGACCAGCAGAATGCGGGCCAGCGTTTCGAGCAAGTGGCTCAGGGTGTCGCTGGGCCGTGAAATTCGCAGGTATAGACCGCTGCCGACGTCTTGAGTAAAGACCCGCTGCTCCTCGAAGCTGACAAACCCGAGCGCAAAGGGCGGTGAAGTGTCTTCGTCGCGTCCCACGCTGGCCAGCAGTCGGCCCGACGCCGAAAGCAACTCAATACTCAGATCACTGCTGGCTTTGAGTTGGGGCGCAAAAAACGAGCGACCTTTTTGGGTTTCTACGCTGGCTCGCGCGACGGTGGCGGTTTCCCGCAGCGTCTGATCGAGCGAAGCGGTCAGCGACGAACGGGCCGTGAAATACACGCCCACCGCGCCGAGCAAGATGGTGAGGGCAAACACTAGTGCGTAGCCCAGCGTGAGTTTGAGGCGCAGGCTCCAAGACTGCAATCCCCAGCGGCCCATCAAGTGGTGCCGCGCCCGAGGCGGTAGCCGGTACCGCGAATGGTGTCGATGAGGGTGTCGTGGGTTTTGCAGCGCAGGGTGCTGACATACACGTCAATCACTTTATGCTCCACGCTTCCCTCGCCGCGCCACAGCCGCTCAATAATCTCGTCCCTTCCAAACGCCCGGC
>NZ_VKDB01000050.1 GCF_007280555.1 Deinococcus detaillensis
CGTCCTGGCATGAATGCTCCTTCGCGCTGTGATCAGCCTAACGGCTGGTCGGGGCGAAGTGGCTTGGCCGTTGGTCCTCTCTAGGGGGTTCATTCCAGGTGGTGGAGCTGTTCTTCGTAGGTGACCGGATGAACGTCTTGATTGGCGGAAATTAATCGCGCCTCCGTTCGGACAACGCAAAAGCGGCACACCTGCAATTGGGTGTGCCGCTCTTCCTTGCTGCTCGAACTCAGATGAGCGAGCTGTGGGCCGGGCGTGCTTCAGCGAGAGTCACACGGCGGGCGGCCTGCTGCATCGTGTCGGCCACCACCAGGTAGACCGCTTCCCATGCTAGCCGCACCTGCGCCGTGAACGCCTCGCCCAGCCCCTGTTCCAGCGTCCACAGCAGCGCCTCCCCCACCGTCGCGTAGTGTGCTTCGGTCACCCCGTACCCTGCGTGGCGCTCACCGAGGCGTTGCAGGGCGGGCACCACCACTTCGGGCTTGTTGAGGTTGGCCACCGCGACGCCCAGCATCATGATCAGCTTGTGGCCCTGCTCGCTCATGTTGCCCCGGAACAGCGGCTTGAGGCTGGGATCAAGCTCGAACAGGCGGGCATAAAACAGATCGCTGGCGATTTCGGCGATCGGCTGCACCTGCGTGAAGGAGTGCTGCACCAGCTGAACCTGATGGGCGTTCATGGCCGCACTCTGCCACTGGCTTCCCGGTTGAAGATGAAGCGGCTGATCTGGAAAGTGACCGTGAACGGCTGGCCCGAGAGCTGTCCTGCTTTGATGAGAACTGGCTTGAGCATCCACTTGCGAAGTTGTTGTGGCATATTGATTCCTCCGACGCTGACTCTAGGCAACAGGCCGTAACCGCTGCGTCACCGCACCGAGAGTGGAAGATTCAGACTTCTGATAGACCCCTAGACCAGGCTTGTATCAGAGGGAACCAACCAGCCAGAAGATCAGTTGTTCTAACCCTTCTAGAGTGGACTGCTGATTTTGCTATTCGGCTCAGTCGTGCTCAGCCGAACATATTTCTCAAGGAACCGCCGCCGCCATTCCGGATGCGCCTCAAGCGCCGATCCCAGGATCTTCATCTGGGCGTCTGCTTTGCGGCGTGCCTGAGCCGCCTCGCTGGATCGACCAAGTTCCTCGAAAGAGTGCCCGAGTATCACCCGCAACTCAAGACCTTCAAGAGCTGAGACATCGGTGGTTTCGAGCCAGACCTGCGCTTCCTGAACGGTTGCAGGCGTCAGCGTGCCGACCATTCGCAGGGCCTCCAGTCTCAAAGCCAATGACCGCGCGTGCAGATGGATCACTCCGCCATGCTGCGCCGCCAGGTCCAGTGCAGGCTGCGTTTCTCCCAGGCGCAATTTTACGCTTGCCAGCGTCAACTCCAGATCACGCTGTTCAGTGAAGTACATTCGCTGCTTGAACGCCGTCGCCCGGTCGAGGTGGAGCAGGGCGTCCTGAAGATCACCGCGCTCCAGAGCGCACCGGGCCAGTCCAGTTTCGAGGACCGGAGCCTGCAAGCGCAGATGATCACCAGGAATACTGTTGAGGGCGCTTTGAAATCCCTGCGCGGCACCCTCAATGTCGCCGAGGGCCAGCCGTGTCAGCGCTTCATACCGCTGCGCGACCAGCACCATTTCTTTCGAGCCGTTACTTTCGGCGCTCGCTGCCGCCGCCGCCGCGACGGTCAGACTCACTCCAAGTGCACCAGCATGCTGGAGGGCACGCGAGCGGTAGATCTCCAGCCCTATGGCGCATCCCCGATTCTGAATGCCTGCATTGAGTTCGAGTGTCGCGCTGTACAGTTTTAGGCAGCGCCGAAAGTGACCGCGCTGCGACTCCAGCCACATCATCGAATACACCGCGAAAAGTATCTGTTGGCGGTCTCCAACGGCTTCAGCGGTCTGAAGGGCTTGCTCGAAGGCGCTCTGCGCGTCGGTGTATTCTCCAAGCATGACGGCGACGCGTCCGATTCCGTTGAGGGCGCTGGATTCCCCGCCTCGGTTGCCTGCTCCACGGTGGCCTTCCAGACTGGCGACGTTGTGCGCCTGGGCCAGCACGAAATCCCCCCGAATCACGGCACAGACTCGCCTGCCGACATGGGCATCTGCTCTCAGCGCTGCGGGTACGGCGTCCCCGAGTGCAATAACCCGGTCATACCACTCCTCTGCCTGCCCGATCTCATCAAGGCGCAGCAAGGCTTCAGCGCCGCCGTACAGCACCTGTCCGAGCGTTTCCGGTTGCAAGGCAGGATCCCCGAGCAATCTTTTTGCGAGCTGGTCTGCTTCAGTGAAGTGATACAGGTCATTGAGCAGCGCCAGTTGCCTGAGCTTGACCTCAAGGGTCAGGGCCGGTTCGCTGAGTGACGTCGCCAGTGCGGTCAGGGTCTGGATGACCGCGCTGCGCCGCTCTGAGTCACCCAGCAGTCGGAACAGGAGTTCACGTTCCAGGTGAATGTGAAACGCGCTCAAATCGCTCACACCATCGGCCAAGGCCAGCTCATAGTGGGCCAGGGCCTCACTGTGGGCGTAAACCCGTTCGGCGTCCTGCGCCGCCTTGATCCGCCACGCCGCCGCCTTGAGCGGTTGACCTGCTTCTTCGAGGTGCCGGGCGACGCGGCTGGCAGCGGCTCCGGTACTTTCCAGACGCTCGGCCAGCCGCCGGTGAATCAGGCGTCGGCGCTCCGGGCCAAGTTCCAGCAAGATGACCCGGCGCACCAGATCGTGCGAGAAGCCGTAGCTCTCGGCGCTCAGCCGCATGAGCAGCCCTCCTTCCAGCAAGCGCTCCAGCGTCTCGACCGCTTCCCATTCGGACAAAGAGAGTGCTGGAGCAAGGTCACTGAGTTCAAAGCCCCCGTCCGACAGACTGGCGGCTTCCAGCAAGCGGCGTGCTGCGGGGCCGTAGTGGCTGGCGCGCTGCACGATGGCGTCGCGGATACTGGTTGGCAGCGGCAGTTCGGCGTAATCGGTCGTGGACTCGTCAAACGGCGTGGCCCATTGACCGTTCAGACTCCGGGTGAGTACGCCCACCTCGAACAGGTGCCGCAAACTTTCGAGCAAGTACAGCGGATTGCCCGCTGTGGCTTCAAAGAGCCGCGCCGCAAAGTACTGGCCGGTTGCGCTGCCCGAGAGCGTCTGCACCAGGGTCAGGACGTCAGGTGAAGTCAGGCCGCTGAGTGCCACCCGTTGCAGCTTGCCTTCCCGTTCCAGCGCGGCCAGCGCGGCCAGCAGGGTGAGCTGCTCGCCCAGTTCCTGAGGGCGTGCCGTGGCGATCAAGCGTGGGCGCTGCTCTGGAGGTTGGCGCACCAGATGCAGCAGCAGTTCCAGGGTCATCGGGTCGGCCCAGTGCAGATCGTCAAAGATCAGCACGCCGTCCACACCGGCAGCGCAGGTCAGCGCCCGCGCCACCCCGCTGAGAAAGCGGGCGCGTCCATCAGCCTGGAGCGACTCCGGGTGCAAGAGAGAGAGGGCAAGCTCCGGAACCAGCCGGGCCGCCTCGGCTCGCCAGAGCGGATCGAGCGTCGAGAGACGCTCCACCATTCGCGGTGTATTCAGCGCCGTTTTCAGGGCCTCGGCGGCTGGATAGAGCGGCGTGGCCAGAGCGACTTCGTAAGCGCGCAGATGAAGCCGCGCTCCGAAGGTCAGGGCGAACGCTTCGGTGAGCCGGGTTTTGCCGATGCCCGGCTCACCCGTCACCAGGCTGAGCGCTGCGCCTGAGTGCTGGAGCGCGTTCCATTCGGCGCTGCGTCCGGTGAGTGGCAGGCTCAGCGCGTGTGGAACCTGGGACGCCTGAGGGGAGGGTTCTGGACTGAGCGCGGCGGTTTCCTGAAAGGTGCGGGCGAGCGCCTGCGTTTCCGGTAGGGGTTTGAGGCCCAGTTCGTCGTCCAACAGGCGGGCATAGCGTTCATACCGCCTGAGTCCTTCAAGATGCTCACCCAGCAGCAGATGCAGCCGCATGGCCTCACGCTGGTGGACCTCCTGGAATTCGTCCTCATGAAGCAACTGGAGCTGAATGCCCAGTGCGCCCCGTGCGTCTCCCTGGCGCTCGAGCTGCACACCGTGACGGTGGAGGGCGTCCCTCCAGACGCTGCTGAGGTCTTCACGGCGTTGTCCAAGCCAGTCTTCAAAACCGCTGGCTCCGCTCAGCTCAAACCGGGCCAGCAATGAGCCATGGTAGAGCTTGAGTGCCGCTGGAAGATCATCCGCAGCCAGGTGCCTGTGAAACTCGGCGACGTCAATCTGGAAGCTTGATGTCAGGGCAACGTTGCCAGATTCGACCTCAATCCAGGGGGCCAGAGAGGAGTGTTGCAAGCGCCATAGTTCCTGACGCAGGTTCCGCCTCGCGCCACTTTCATCGAGATCGCTCCACAGCAGATCAGCCAACTGATGCCGGTCGGTTGGACCTTCCAGGGCCAGGTACGCCAGCAGTGCCGTGCCCTTGCGCACCGCAGGCGTGAGGTCTAGGCCCCCCAGCTTAATGCTAGGGACACCCAATAATCTGATTTCGAGTTGCCCTACGTTCATCTGAACCTCACCTCAGTATGACGCAGAGAAGTGAACTGCGGCGGCTCCGTCTGTCTGCCGTGTTCTCTTGTGGCGTTCACCTGGAGCCGTTCTGATTGCTCTTCTCCTCTTCTGGTCTTCCATCGGGACGTGCCTGCGGAGCCAACTGGGCGATGCCCAGCAGCAGCAGTCCAACCACCGTCAGGGCTGCGCCGCGTGCACCGGTCCCCAGCGTATCGAGGTCTTGCAGCACCAGCTTGCCTGCGGCCAAAGCGAACATGGCCAGACCCGTCCACCACACGGGCGCAGAGAGGCGGGCGCGGCCCTGCGCCAGCATGACCAAGCCGCCTGCAAACAGCACCAACGTGACTGGCAGCACGTCTGCGCTCAGGAGGCCCGTGCTGCCCAGCCAGTGGGCCAAACGGGTGACCACCAGCGCCGAGAGGGCAGCGATGGCCGCGCCCCAGATGGCTGCCCCTTTCTCTCCGACTGATTTGGCGCGGGTATTCAGTCGGGCTGCTAGAACCGCCGCTACCGGAGACCAGGGCAGCAATTCCCTTCCGCGCACCGAGCCAAGCAGGAACAAGGTCGCGTAGGACAGCAGTATGGGGCCGAGAGATGACGCGGCCTGTAGGGAAGAGGCGTCAGGCAAATTCAGCGCAGTGGCAAGTGCTACGGCCAGCAGCGGCAAAGAGAGAGCGGGCCAAGGCAGGGCCGTTCTGATCCAAGGCAGCCCCAGCGCTGCGCCCAGCAAGATCAGTACCAATAAGGCGGTGCCAGGAAAGAAATTAGCCAGGGCGCTTAAGGCCAAGCCGGTGCCCAGCCCCTCGGTAAGTTGTTGCAGGGTCAAGACGCGCAGTTGTGCTGGAACAGCGGCCCGCACCAACAACGGGGCAGTGCCGGGAAGACGCAGGCTGAGCGCCAGCACCAGACTGGCCAACAGCGTCGCCGCCAACATAGGAAGGGTGTATAAAGAAGCGGCCCCAGTCTCATCCAGCTGCAATACCGGAAAGCCTGCCAGCAAGGTTGCCAGCGCCACCAAAGAGGCGATCAAGAGTGGCAAAGCCCGGCGCTCCGGCAAGCGGGAGGTGGCGGCCAGGCCCACGAGAACGCCCGCCAGTACAGGTAGCGTGACGGCCCAGCTGTCTGGCCCCGGCAGCCAGTCCGGCAGCTGACGACTGGCCCATATGGTGAGTACCACTGCTGCAACAGCGGCCACCACGCTGCCGCTTCTGCCACCGATCACCAGCGCCGATCCCAGGGCGGCGGCCGTGAGCAGGGCATCTGCGGAGACTACACCGGGCAGTTGAGAGGCCAGGAGACCCGACGCGGCGGCCACACTGCCCCACCGCCAGGGGGCCGACCCAGACCAACGGCCGTACAGCGCCAGCGCCAGTGCGAGGGGCAGCAACCGCTGAGCGCCGTTACCGATGTTCAGCACAGCTGCGAGCCACGCCCCGGCCACTGCCGTTGCAGACGCGACCACGGCTTCGCGTAGCACATCTGGCGCGGCGTGGCCCACCTGCCGCACGCGCAGGGCGAACACCACGATTAAGCCGCCCAACAGCACCAGCAATGATAGGGAAGCGGCTCTAGAGCCTTCTAGCGCCAACGACGTGACTGGACTCGCCGTCAGCAGGGTGGTCAGGAGTAAGGCCAGGGCTAATCCCGGCAAGCTCTTGTCGGGTGCTGCAACACGTCCGGTCAGGACGCTGACGGCCCCGGCCATCAACAGGCCTAAGGCGACCCATCCCGCAGGCGCTCCTGTTTGGGCGTGTGCTTGGGTCACCACCAGCAGTCCAGCGACGCCGATGGGAATCACCAGCAGCAAAAACCGTGCCGCTGGATGACGTACCCCCTGACGCCGCAGACTCAGCGCCGCACCCAGTGCGCCTGCTCCCACGCACAGCAGCGCCACCTGCGCCCAGCCCAGGACGCCCGAACCATCGCCAGCAGAGGAAGGCGGCGCGGCCAAATTGTCGGCCAGCAACCATGTCGATACCGTCGCGCCCGTGAGGGCCACTACGATACCCAGCAGTTCTCCCTGACGCCGGGCGTGCAGGCCCACCAAGAGGCTCAGGACCAACACCATACCCAGCACTGCGCCCGCTGGCAACACGCCGACCTGACTCAGCGCCCCCATGCACAGCGCCAAGATGCCGTAACCAAGTCCCTGCAAGGCAGTTTTTACGGCCCCAGTGGTTCGTGGAGAAAGGCCGTATAAGGTCAGGCCCAACAGGGCAGCCAGCAGCAGTTGCAATTCGGGAGTGAACACGCCCATTCGCGCCAGTTGCGCCAGCACCGCTGTCAGTCCCCCTAGGGTCAGCAGCGCCCCGACGACGGCAAAGAGAAACCGTGGTGTTGGCGACCAGCTCGGTGGAGCAAGGGGAGGAATCGGCCCGCTTTCCACAGCTGGATGAGCACCGCTGGGAAAGGGTTCAGGCAGAGACACATCAAGGGGGGACGCGTTGCCAACAGGTCTTTCTTCGGTGGGAACTCCCGTTGGAGAGAAATTGGCGGCTGACGTTTCTTCTCTTGCCTGTATCAACGGCTCCAGTGCCGGGCCGCTGGGTACAGGCGCAACAGGCAGCGAGAGCGGGTGATCGCCAGGAAGGTAAACCGGGAACGGCGATGAAGCAGCGTCTCCCTGACTTGGATGGTAGCCCAAACGACTTACCTCTGCTTGCAACTTGGCCAGCTCACTGCCCTGAGCCGCAATCTTGCGTTCTAGATCAGCTATTTGCCGCCGAATTCCACTTCTGATGATCAAGGCGGGTAGGCAAAGAATCAGTAGCAACAGCGAAATGATGACGGTGATGAATTCCATTGGTTCCAGTATCTAGTATCTCTTTGCATCAGCCCTCAAGACGTGTTACGGGCAGACTGAGCAGACGTGAGTGGGGTTGTGGCGGGGACGCTCAGCCTAGGCCTTAGGCACATTCTGGCTACTGTCACATGATTTTAGGTATCTGAAGTTCAGTCCCTGCCCCTTGCGGTTACGCAGCGGTGACGGTCTGGTTTCTAAGCTCTGTTCAGCTTCGGGGCCGAGCTTGAAGATTGATAAGGAGAACACCATGAACCGTCCCCTGATAAGTACCGTCCTGATCCTAAGTCTCAGCTTCGCCGCTGGCAGCCCGTCCCTCGCAAGCCCTGTGCTTGATTCCGCACCTCAAGCCGGTTTCGGCTTCACGGCTCTGTCGGTCAATCTTCAGCCCACCACAGCAGATATGGGCGCTCCTTCTCAACTCAATCGCGGCTTGGCGGGCGCAGTCAAGCGTATTCCCCACAACCCGCCAACCTGTTAAGTCTCTCAGGACAACAATGTTTATCTTTAGGTAAACCCAGCGGAGCGGACAGGCCCGGTAGGTGACCTTCTGTCCAAGACAGTGGGCAGGCCCCGTACGAATGCCGTTCTGGAGGAGTGGCGTGCCCAGGCGCATCCGTTCACGACGATGCCCAAGACGCTGAATCCCAAAACGGCAGTCTGTTTGCCCTTCAGCGTTCCTGACCGGGCCATCAAGCAAGCCGCCAGCGATCTCGCCGTACTCAGTTCAGTTTCTTGCTTTCAATTTACACGAGCCGTTCTCGAAGGATGTCGCCATGCCCAACTACGTTCTGAAAACCCGTCTACTGACCACCCTCGCCGCCCTGCTGCTGGGCCAGACCCTCGCAGCTGGCTTACCCGACGCTCAGGTTCTGCTCGATCAGGGCAAATGGCAGGACGCAGCCAACTCGGCGGCTGGCCTCAAGTCTGCCGAGGGCTACGCGCTGGCCGCTCAGTCGTACACCATCGGCGCGGCGCTGCTGCCCGATAACCAGAAAAAGGCCCAGTTTGAAAAGGCCCAAGACCTCGCCAAGCAGGCCATTAAGCTGGACGCCAACAGCGCCAGCGCCCACTTTGAATTGGCCCGCGCTGATGGCCGCCTGGCGCAGTACAGCGGCATTATGCAGAGTCTGGGCCTGGCCGGTGAAGTCAAGCGCGAGTTGGACACCGCTATCAAACTCAACCCCAACCTGGCCGGAGCTTATGTGGCGCTGGGGCTGTGGAATGCCGAGCTGACCGCCAAGGGCTTTATCGCCACCCGCGCGACCGGCGCTGACCGGGGCGACATCGCCCCCAATTTTGAAAAGGCCATTCCACTGGAACCCACTAACCCAAGCCACAAGATGGAATACGCCAATGCGCTGATCTTGCAGAACAACAAAACCGCCGCTGCCGTCCAATTGCAAAAAATGATCGCCTTGCCCGCCAATACCTTCTGGGAAAAGCGCGATCTGGAAACCAGCAAAGCCAAACTCGCCAGCTTGAGGTAAGGCCGAGGATAAAAGCGGGGCGTGTCCGAGTTGAGGGATGCGCCCCGCTCTTATGGTGCCGAGGTGAAAAAGTACAACCAGACTGCCGTTTCGGGATTCCGCCTCTTGAACATCGTCATGAACGGACTGTCGTCATGAGCGAACACCCCTATGGGGCCATTCCTCTCGTTGAGAACGCCACTCCTCCACTCTCTTCTGGCGGTACTTTTTCACCTTCTCGCTTCTTGAGCAAAGCGGCACCTACCGAGCCTGTCCGCTCCGCTGGGTTTACCCAAAGATAAGCGTTACTGCACTTAGATCTCACTGAGCAAGCCCTGATGCCACACCGGGATCAGGGCTCTTTTTTGCCTCACACCAGCGGTAACGGCGATCTGCGGCGGTTCCATCCGCGCGGTGA
>NZ_VKDB01000051.1 GCF_007280555.1 Deinococcus detaillensis
GGCCTGCCGGCCTCCGGGTACCGGGCACTCAACCACGGACACATGATCGGCGAGGCTGAAGCTGGGGTCATCGACCCAGAGCGGTCGACCCCAGCCGAATGGCAGGCGCACCAACCGCTGTACCTGTCACCTGGCCCTGTGAGGTCCATTCAATTCCTGGCGTGCCCTCTCAACCACGACACCAGATCGGTGAGCGGCGCAGCGTCAATAGGGCGGAAGTTGTCGTCGATCAGGCTTGATGAGCTTCCCAGAGAATGGCCCAGACCCGGATACACCCTAAGCGTGGCGTCCGTATTTCCAGCGGCCTTCAGCGCCGTTCCAAGCGCACGAGCGCCTTGTTCGGGAACGTTCGAATCAAACTGACCCTGAAGGATCAGGACGGGCAGCTTAAGCTTTGGAGCCGCCTCCAGCAAGGTGGGCAGTGCACGGCCTGGAGCGTAAATTCCAAAAAAGCTGGCAAACCCCGTGTCGACCACGCCCTCGAGAATCTTGGGGGTGAGTTCGGTTGCGACGTCGAGCACACCGTTTTTGTTGGTATCGAGCAGCGGGTTGATGGCTATTTTACCCGTCTGAAACGCATTTGGGTCGCCGATATAATTCAGGATACCCTTGGCGACCAGCCCGCCTGACCCAGCCTGCACTTTGAGTAAGGTCGCGTCGGTCACTTTGCCGTCGGCAGCAAATGAACGCAGGTACGGCATGCCCACCTCACGGATCTGAAAGAGGAAGGTCTCGCGCCAGGAGAGCGCCAGCGGCCCCTGCACGATCAGCCCCGCGATTTCAGGATGCCGGACGACCAGTGCGGCGGCGACAGTGCTGCCCTCGCTCCAGCCGTACAGATAGATGTGCTTGGCGTCCACTCGTGGATTGGCCTTGGCGGCTTTCAGCACGTTCTCGGCGTCCGCGAGCATCTGCTTCATGTCCAGTTTGGTGTAATACTTCAGGGCGTCAAACTGGCCCGGCCCCGTTACGTAATGCTTGTTGTACCGCAGCACGGCGAACCCGCTGGACGTTGCGAAATCGCTGATCGTCTTGAAAATACTCGAGAGCTTGATGGGTTTGCCGAGCCCATCGAAGCTGGAAATGGTGGCGTCCATGTCTTCCGGTCCGGAGCCAGGAATCAGAATGACGGTTGGCAAAAGTGCCGCAGTTGAGCGCGGAACCGTCAGTTCGGCCTTGGTCTGCACATCGCCGAAATCTATGATAAGGGCTTGCCGCTCGAGCGTGGTCTGGGCTGGCGCACCGACTTGGGTGATGGCTGGTGCACAACCCACGGTCAACATCAGTGAAAGGCAAGCCGCTGCGCTGATGATTCCTACGCGGGTCGAACTATGGGTTCGGCTGGTCATGGTGTACTCCTGTTCGTTTTAGGAAGCTCTGAGTTGTGAACGCGGGGCGTGTATTCCATCTGTTGAAGGCTGGACCTGGCCTGTTGCTAGAGCGTCAGTGCTGCCCCGCGCCCGCGTCTCAGCGCCCGGCCTGCTCCACGGTGATCTGCCCGATGCCGCCGTCGATCTGAAGGTCGGTCCGGTTGCTGGCTCCTGCGTAACCGCTGGAGGTGTACGTGTCGCCGTCACGCTGGAAGTCGCCCAGTACCCGAACCGCCCCGATGCCGCTGTCGACCTTGATGCGGGCTTCCATGCTCCTGGGAAGCGTGACCAGGAGCTGCCCCACGCCACCATTGATTGCGGCGGTGACGATTCCGGTGGCGGGCAGGTGAACCGTCGCTTGGCCGACGCCGACCCTGAGCGACAGGTCCGTGACCTTCAGCCCCTCGAGATTGAGGGTGGATTCGCCCACACCCGTCTCGACCCTGAGAACGAGTGGAACGCTCGGCGTCAGACCGATGATCCAACGCGAGTTGATCAGGCCGTTGTTCCAGGGCAAAATGACATTGGGACCCGTGTTACGAGCGGCCAAGCTGACCACCTGGGTGTCGCCCCGCGTGCTGAAGGTCCGGTCCAGCCGGTCATTGCGGCCCAGGTTGAGGGTGCCGTCAATCAACTTGCCGCTGGTCGTCGGTCCGATGTCCAGCCGCCCGACGGTGGTTGCGAGCTGAATCTCGGCGCGGGCGGCGCTCAGGGGCAGGCTGACCGTCTGGGTGCTCGGCCCAGCGGGCAAGGCGGGGCGAATAAAGTACCAGCCGCCGATGACGACCAGCACCAGGCTCACCAGCACTAGCCCCAGCGTTCGTCCCCAGGCGTAGGGGCGGGTCAGCAGCGCCACGCCAATGCCGATCATCACCAGGGGCGTGCCGAAGCTCTCCAGGCCAATCACGTCGAAGAGGGCCAGCAGGCCAATCACGATCAGGACATACGCCCAGCGGCTGACTTTGGGTTGAGGCTTGGGGGTCGTGGGTGGGTTGTTCATCCGGGTGGGGGTGCGCTCGGCTGTACTCATGATCCTTCCTCCTGTGGCGTGAGCTGATCGGCGAGTTTCGTAAAGTCAACGACCAAACGGGGCTCAGAGCTTCTTCGACAATTCAGAGACGCTCTCAGCGTCAGATTTGTGCAACTTCCGCTTGCGTTTGGCTGCGTTGTCTGAACCGATAGCAACAGCAACAGCAACGGCCATTACAAGAAATACAGCTATAGTTGTACTCATATTTTCTCCCTACCCTACAAGTTTGCTGATTTGGTAGTAGAGTGCTGCGTGAACACTGTGAAGCGCGAGAAAAAGAATCGCCGGAACGAGAAAATAAGCTGGCCGATAAACCCTCCCCAAATCAACAACGAATTTGTCGCCCATCATTCCTAATCCAATCATCCAGAACACGTTCAAGAAGGCTGAGCCCATAAAGCCGATGAAGCTGATACTCCATATACTCTTGGGGAAAAAGTTCTGCGTCCCATACGAGAGAAAGTACAGACCTACTCCCAGGAGATATAACGCCAACCCCCACTGTTGACGCCTATTTGATAGGCTGATCAAAAAGGATAGCGGGATCGCGAATGTCAGAATCCGTAATACATTTTCTCCAATCAACAACGGACGTGGAATTCCCTCATTGAACTCGGCTGCTGTCAACGCATTCGGCAGGATATTCATAAGACCCAGACTGAAGAGCAGGGGCGGAAGCGTGGGCCAGATGCCACTGCTCCGAATGTTGGCCATTGTTGTATTCACAGGTCTGACGATCCTTTGCGGTCCGGGCCGCCAAAACCGGGTGCTCTCTGCCACAGACTGCGAGCGGCCTTTAGAATCTCGATCCAGCCCACGCCGATCAGGGCCGCCAGAGCGCACCAGCCCAGCCACGCCAGCGGCATGGGCGCGAAGCCGAAGAGTTGCCGGGCCGGGCCGAACAGTAATGTGGTCAGCAGCATGGCCAGCGTCAAGCCAAGCAGCAGCCACAGCACCCTATTCGGGACTAGCAACGTCTTGAACACCGGCAGCGTAAACGAGCGGTTGACCAGCACCAGAAAAATGTTGCTCAGAATCAGCGTGGTGAACACCAGCGTCCGAACCAGTGGGACTGCCTCGCCCTGAGTCATGGCGGCCCAGTACACACCCAGCACCGCCGCCGTGATCCCCAGTCCCTGCAAAACGCTGCGGCCCAGCGCACGTCCAGCCAGAAAGCTTTCGGTGGGTCTGCGGGGTGGCCGCTGCATCTGCCCAGCCTCGGCGGGTTCATTCTCAAAGGCAATGGAACAGGTTGGCCCCATCACCAGTTCCAGCACGATGATATGGATGGGACTCAGGAGATTTTCCAGCCGCCAGCCCAGCAGCAGCGGCAAAGCAACCGTCAGGATGATCGGGATGTGGATAGAGACGATGTAAGCTACCGCTTTCTGGAGGTTCTGATAGATGCGGCGGCCCTGCGCCACGGCGTCCACCATGGAACCCAGATCGTCATTGACCAGCACCAGCGAAGCGGCCTGACGGGCGACCTCGCTGCCGCGCTGCCCCATCGCCACGCCGATATCTGCCGCCTTGAGTGCTGGGCCGTCGTTCACGCCGTCGCCGGTCATGGCCACCACTTCACCGCCCGCCTTGAGCGCCTGCACCACCCGCAGCTTGGCTTCCGGGAACATCCGGGCAAAGATGGTCATCTGGCTGGCCAGTGGGATCAGTGCAATCTGATCCAACGCCATCACCTGCTGCCCAGTCACCACCTGGTCTGCGCTGGGCAGGCCCACCTGACGGGCGATCGCCTGGGCCGTTTCCGGTGAGTCTCCGGTGATCATCTTGACCTTAATTCCAGCTTCCACGAGCGCCCGAATGACTGCGCCCGCATTGGCTTTGGGCGGGTTCTCCAGCGCTACCAGGCCCAAGAACACCCAGGCGAAGTCGTCTTGCTGGGCGGGAAATTCGGCGGAGGTCGGGGTAGCCTGCGCCACGCCCAGTACCCGGTAGCCCTGCGCGGCGAGTTGGTGCGCCACGCTGCGAATCTGATCTGCCGCTTGTGCATCCTGATAACAGACCGCCAGCACATGCTCGACGGCTCCCTTCGCGGCCACAATCTGTTGGCCCCCGACCTCGCGGATGTGCGTCATCATCGGCGGCGTTCCGGCCAGCGGGTACTCGTGAATCATCGGAGCTGCTTGAGCGGCGCTTGCCGGATCGGCAGTAGTGAAGGCCGCCACGATGGCTTTTTCCATGGCGTCAAACGGCTCGGTTTCACTGGCCCAGCGGGCGTAAGTCAGCACCTTCAGCGCCGTTTCTGACAACGGGCCGGGAAACGGCAGCGTCGTCCCAGTCTGGTGGGCATACACCTGACGCAGCGCCATTCCTTGCTGCGTCAGGGTGCCGGTTTTGTCGGCACAGATGACGGTGGCCGAACCCAGGCTCTCAACAGTCTGCGGCTGTTTGGTCAGCACACCCATACGGCTCAGTCGGGCCGCGCCCAGCGCCATAAAGGAGCTGAAGGCGACTGGAATTTCCTCGGGCAGCACCGACATCGCCAGCGTCAGCCCAAACAGCAGCGCCGTCACCCAGTCGCCAGAGCGGGCATAATTGATGCCCCAAACCAGCAAAAAGGCCACCACGCCGATGTAAGCCATACGGAGAACGAAAGTGTTGATCTGACGCTGAAGCGGGGTTTTTTCGGTCTGAAGGCTCTCCAGACTACGCCCGATCCGGCCCAGTTCGGTCTGGGCACCCACCGCCGTCACGCTCATCCAGGCGCGGCCCGTCGCCGCGTTGGTCCCTGCAAACACCCCGTCGCCCCCTGATTTGTGGACTGCCACCGATTCGCCGGTCAGCACCGATTCGTCTGCCGTGAAGTCCCTGGGTTCATGCACGGTGCCGTCGGCGGGCAGGCGGCTGCCTTCCTCAATCAGCACGGCGTCACCCACCACGATTTGCTCCGTGGGAAGGCTGACCAGCAGGCCGCTGCGCCAGACTTGCGCTTTCGGCTGAGTCAGGTCACGCAGTGCTCCCAGCGCTTGATCACTCCGGAGCGACTGGTACACCGAGATGCCTGAAACGAGCAGCAGGGTCACCCCAAGCGTCACCGCTTCCTTAAGCTCGCCCAGCCCGAGGTAAACCGCGCTGGCCAGCAGCAACAGCACAAACATCGGTTCAGTCACGACCTCCCGCATGGTCGCCAGCAGGCCAGGCGAGCGCCCACTGCTGAAGACATTCGGCCCATGCGCGGCGCGTGACTGTCCAACCGCCTCATCAGTCAGGCCATGGACGAGGGCGGTCGTGGGGGCATCCGCAGACGCCGCCTTCTGATCCGGACGCTCTATCACGACCTGCTCCGCCTCACGCATCTGAGGCTCGCCTGGCTGTCCCAGCTTGCCGCACCACCCAGCCCCTCACTTGAGGGGCCCCCGAAGAATTCGCTGGCCTTAAGGTGGGATAGACTTGATTCACTGGGCAGGCGGAGAGCGGTGAAGGCGTGGAGTGGTCATGCGCAGACTTCCGGGGTGGGCAATGTTTGCCAAGCGTCTGCTCTATCCAGCATGGACGCGGCGGACTTCGGCGTCCGCACCACCAGCACCGGTACCTCGACCCGGCGCATGACCCCCTCGGTGATACTGCCGCGCTTGAAATGGGCCAGACCGCTGCGCCCATGCGACCCCATCACCACCAGGGCGACCCCCTGCCGCTGAGCCACATCGGCGATCGCCTGGGCCATCTCGGGAGCGCCGTCGTCCACATACAGCAGTTCGGCAGTGGGATACTTCAGCGCCGTATGGGCCACTTCAAGCCTTTGTAGGCCCTTGGCCTGCATGCGCCTGCGGTCTTCGGCGGGATCGTAACTGGAGGTCGGCTCCCCATACGTCACGGCGGGGCGCGGCGAGACATACAGTAGGGTGACCGAGCTGTTGTGGCGGCGGGCCAGGTCGGCGACGACCGGCAGGGTGAATGCAGTGAGCGGGCTGCCGTCGATGGGAACGAGAATGTGATCAAACATGATGAACTCCTTCTTGCTGTGGGTAGAGAACAGCTTCAGTCCCGCACTACGCTGGCCAGGACGCCGAACTGGGAATAGAGCTGCTCAGTGTGAAGGCGGGTCGGAAAGCGGACGTGAACGCCGCAGCATTCGTGCAATGGGGAAAGCACACCCCGCAGCTGTGAGCAGCACAGCGACGGTGCTCTACACGTCCGGGCTGAAGGTGCTGAGTCGTCGGTACTGTGAGCATGAGGTCTCTGTTGGGCGGTGCAGGTGAGCCGGAACGGTTGAGCAGAAGCCCACCCTGACGTCGTCTGCTGACGCGCAATATCGCAGCAGGATGCCAGACACTCAAGAGACCTGAGGAAATGGCGCGGTGAAGGTGAACTTGAGCCGAGCCGAATTCAGTAACCGGGCCAGGTCATCGTGGGCAAGCCGTAATGCGCGTAGTAGGCATTCCAGAACGCCGCGTCGTGCCAGTTGCTCAGAACCGGATCGTACAGGGGGGCCGCCTCAACAGTGTCCAATGTATGGCCCAGTTGCACTTTCAGCGGGTGCAGATTGGTGATGTCCTCCACGGGAGCCAGGAAGACCCGGTCGCCAAGCCCCAGGAAGCCCCCTGCGCTAATCTGCAAAAAGCGGACTCTATGGTCTTTACGATCGACGAACAGAGCGCTGACGTGCCCGATATCTTTGCCAGCCGAGTCTGTGACGGTGTGGTTACGCAGATCCTGGGTGGAGATGAAGGTGAGATCAGTGTCGCCGAGTTTGACTAGGGCGACGTGATCGATGGTGGTCTGGGGCGTCACTAGGGTCGGGGTCATGACGGATTCTCGTGGCCCGTGGCCGTTCCGTCGGCGGGCTGGATGTAAGCGCAGGGGAGCTGCTGGGCGGCCAGGTCGAAGGCCTCGCTGAGGATGCTCTGCTGGCTGATACTCACGAGCGGTTCACCGCCCTTGTACCAGGCGAAGCCGGTGAGGGCGACTGGCCTGCCTTCCAGGCCGTTTTGCTGGATGACGCGGACCAGGGTCAGTTGCGCTGGGCTGAGGTCGTTGATCCAGGCGGGAGCCGCATTCGTGAACGTCTGGGTTGTGTTCATGGTTACTCCTTGAGGATAATTTGGTCTGGACAGGCAGCGTGAACGGGCACAGGCACAAAGTCAGCGCCGGTTTAGTCGGGCCTGCCGCTACAGGTTGAGGAATCCCGTGGCCGTACTCAGCACCCAGAGCAGTCCACCTAAAAAGGACATCAACCTTCCTGTGGACGCGGTGGGAGGTGTACCTGGTTGAGCCACACCGTGTTATCGCGATCGTCACCGTTTCCGGCCTGCACGATCATGCCGCACTTGATGTGACCTACTGGATTCAGATAAGACCTCCGGAGTTCACTTGAGTGTCTTCAGTGAGACTTGCAGGATCTGCCCCTGCCCTTCGGTAGGTGCTGTGTGTGGGCGGCTGAACAGGGTATACGGTTACAGGGAAGTGAGGTCTCTCCTACTGACCGAGTCGTTCAGCGCTGCGCCGGTACCGCCCTGGCCCTTGACGCCGTGACACACCGGTAGTGTTGGCTTTGTAGCTGACCGAACCGCCTGGCGTGCCGGTCATACCATTGCCTCCTGAGGATCGTTCACCGCGTTCCAGGCATTGCGTCCAGGCGCTTGGATCAGCAGCACTGGCACGCTGACCTGCCGCATGACCGATTCAGCGACGCTGCCCATGAACAAATGGGCCAGTCCGCTGCGTCCATGCGTGCTCATGACTACCAACCTGGCCCCGCACCGATCGACCTCCTGCGCGATGACCCTTTCAGTCTTGAGATCCTGCTGTTCACGCCAGACGACCTCGGTGCCGGGGTAGTCCAGTATTCGCCGGGCCGCCTCGAGAATGCGTTTGCCCTCGGCCAGCAGCAGGTCCTGTTCTTCAGAGGAATGGGAAGGGTAAGCGACCCCCTCGACCTGAGGAAGAAAGCGCGGCACGACGTAAAGCAGGGTCAGTTTGCTGCGGTATTTGCAGGCGAGGTCGGCGGCGACGGGCAGGGCCAGGTGGCTCAGTGGACTTCCGTCGGTGGTCACCAGGATATGATCAAACATAGACTTCTCCTTTGTGGCGTACCCTCAGGGTGGCCCTGGGCTGTTACCAGGCCGTTACGGTGCTGGAGCTGGGTTACTTTCTAAATCTGCACATCGCCAATCCGTGCTTTCTATCAGCACACCCCGCCAGCCATGTCCTGAATGCGCTACCTGATCCAACGGTGAGCACCGCGCAGGCCCCGCACGATCAGGTTGGTGTCCCCACAGGGCCACTGCCGCCACCGCCAGCAGAGGGCTTCAGGGCTACCGCCAGAACTTGGCCTCCCTGTTCTCCTGATTAACGTGCTCTCGGCAAGTGACTGAAGCGTTACCGTGCGCTGACCTTCTTTCCAGCCTGGTTTCAGCAGTCGCGCGTATTCGGAGGGACGCCGTCTGCGCCAGAACACCGTCCCAGCGGCTGACGCCCGACCTGTTTGGGCGGTACGGCACCACCTGAACGGGAATGCGTGCGTTCAGCAACACCTGCTCCACGACCTGACCGAGCCTCCTTCCGGTGCGGCTCCCCTGACCGTGCAGGCCGATCACGATCAGTTCTGAGCCCAGTTGATCGGCCACCTCCAGGATGGCCAGCGCGACCCCATG
>NZ_VKDB01000052.1 GCF_007280555.1 Deinococcus detaillensis
TCACCGCGCGGATGGAACCGCCGCAGATCGCCGTTACCGCTGGTGTGAGGCAAAAAAGAGCCCTGATCCCGGTGTGGCATCAGGGCTTGCTCAGTGAGCTTTAGAGACTTAACAGTCTGGCGGGTTGTGGAGGATGCGCTTGATCACGCCCGCCAGGGCGCTGCTGAATTGAGGAGTGAGGCTTATGTCTGCCGTGGTGGGCTGGAGATTGACCGACAGGGCCGTGAGGTTATGCGGCACGGAAGCGGGCACAGAGTTGGCGAGAGAGGTGCTGCCAGCAGCAAAGCTGAAACTCAGGATCAAAACGGTATTCATCAGGGGACGGTTCATGGTGTTCTCCTTGTCAGTCTTCAGGCTCGGCCCCGAAGCTGAACAGAGCTTAGAAACCAAGCCGTAACCGCTGCGTCACCGGAGAGGTTTCGCCTGACCGAAGTGTCATAATCCTTCCAATCTCTATGCCTCCTTCAGATTTACTCGAATTTAAGTTGTTGGGTGTTCCAGCGCTCAACCTGGGCCGATTAGAGCTGACGCCTTCGGTTCGCAAAGGGCTGGGCCTGCTGGCTTACTTGGCGCTGGAAGGCCCCACTGATAGGCACAAGTTGGCCGATCTGTTGTGGACGAACCTGACTGAGAGCGACGCCCGCCGCAATTTGCGTCAGGAATTGTGGCGACTTCAGCGCTCACCGCTCTCGGCGTGGTTGGACGTCAAAACTGAGCGTGTGGGCCTTACGACGAACGTGTGGATTGACGTGAACGACTTTCATCAAGCCCTGGCCACCCACGACCTCGGCCGCGCCCTGGCCGGATACGGCGGACCGCTGCTGAGCCGCTTTGAGTTGCCTGGCGCGGGGGGCTTTGAAGACTGGCTGGCTGAGCGCCGGGACGGTCTCACAGCGCTGTGGAAAGATGCGGCCCAGCGTCACGCCGCCGAGCTGGAACGCGCAGGCGATCTGCGCGGCGCACTGGGTTTGCAAGTGCAACTCCTGCAAGACGACGAGTTTCAGGAAGTCCATCAGCGCGAAGCCATCCGGCTGCAACTGGCGCTGGGCGAACGCGCTGCCGCCCTGAGCCGCTACGAGCACTACGCCCAGATGCTCAGGGGTGAGCTGGGCCTGGAACCGCTCCCGGAAACACGGGCGCTGATCGCCAACTTGAATGCGGCTGCGCCGCCTGAGCCTGCCGCTCCTGCCCTCAATCCGGGGCAACGCCTAGAGCTGCCGTTGGTGGGCCGCCGCGCTGAGTGGGCCATGTTGCAAGAGGCTCCAGCCGCCCTCACGGTCGTAGTGGGCGAGGCGGGTATCGGTAAGACGCGGCTGGCGGGGGCGTTCGCCTCCACCTTCGGCGCGGCGCTACACCTGCGGGCTTTTGAAGTGTCGCTGCACACGCCGCTCTATCCTGCCGCCGAGGCACTCAGGACAGCACTGACTGATGCCAGAAGCCGCGAACGACTGACCGCATTGGACGGGTTGTGGCGCACGGAAGCGGCCCGGCTGGTGCCGGAACTCGATCCCGCTGCCTCTAGCGCCTTTCAGCCTGATGGACGTGCCCGCTTTCTGGACGGCGTCGCGCGGGCGCTGATCTGCGCCGCCGGTGTGGACGGCGTGCTGGTCTTTGACGATCTCCACTGGGCCGACCCGATGACCTTGGAACTCCTGCTGCATCTGGTGCGCCAACCTCCAGAGCAGCGCCCACGCTTGATCGCCACGGCGCGGGCACAGGAACTCGCCGACCATCCGGCCCTCAGCGCGGCCCTGGGCAGCCTGGAACGTGAGGGACATCTGTGCCGCTTGCCCCTGACTGGCCTCAGCGGGCCAGACGTACTGAATCTGGTTCAGGTGCTGTCCGGCAGTTCGTCGGCCCAACTGTTCTCCGCACGGCTGTTCGAGGCGACTTCCGGCCACCCGCTGTACCTGCTCGAAAGCCTGCGGCACCTCTTCGACACGGGCCTCTTGCAGCAAGCGCCAGACGGTTCGTGGAGTACGCCCTTTGACGGCGTGACACGCGATTACGCTGAATTGCCCCTCCCGCACAGCGTGCGTGAGGCCACCGTGCAGCGCGTCAGTCACCACGGCCCGGCGGCGCGGCGACTGCTGGAGGCGGCCAGCCTGTCAGAAGACGGGTTTGGGTTGGACGATCTGGCTCCGGCCCTCTCGCTCTCCGACTGGGAAGCGCTGGAAGCCCTGGAGCGGCTGCTGGGGGCCGGATTCCTTCAGCGCACGCCCACCGGGTACGGCTTCTCGCATGATCTGGTGCGGCGGGTGCTCCAAGAGGAACAGACGCCCGAGCGCCGCCGCCTGATTCACCGCAAACTGGCTGAGCGATTGGAGCAGACGGGTGGCCCCGCCAGCCGGGTGGCCCGTCATCTTGAGGAGGCCGGGCAAAGAGCGCAGGCTGCGGGCTGGCGCGTTCGGAGCGCTCAGGACGCGGCGCAGCTCTACGCCCACCGCGTGGCCCTGGGCCAGTACCAGATGGCGCTCGACAACGGTCTGACGGCGCGGGAAGCTTACGACGTGCGTTTGGCCCGTGCCGAACTGTTCAGAGCGCTGGGCGAATTGCCCGCCCGCGAAGCTGAGCTGACGGCCCTTCAAAGCCTGGCCGAGCATCTGTCTGACAGCGACCTGCAAGCCGAACTCAGCTTGCGCTGGATCATCTTCTTTCTGGACGCCGGGTACTACGCGCAGGCCCATACAGCGTCCCAGGCGCTGCTGAGTCAACACTTGTTGCTGGAGCAGCAAGCGGCGGCGCTCAGGTTGGCGGGCTTTACCCTTGGGAGGCTCGGACGGCACCGTGAGGGAGAAGACCTCCTGACCCAAGCACTGGCCCTGCCTGGTGAGCGCTCCGCGCTGCTGTTGGCCCAGCTTCACAACGATCTGAGCAATCTCACGCTCGAGCGCGGCGACCTGCCACTCGCCCGTCAGCACAATGAAGCGGCGCTCAACGGCTTTCGGGCCGACAGCAACGCCCGTGCCGTCGCCATTGCGCTCAATTCCAGCGCACGCATCGCTCACAGCAGCGGCGATGAGGGGCTGGCACTGCGCCGCCTGGAAGAAGCGCTCAGCGCCGCCCGCACCACCGGCGACCTTCACCTGCAAGTGATGTTTCTCAACAACATGGTGCGCCTTCAGGTCGATCATGGCCACTTGGAGCAGGCACTTATTGCCTTGAATGAAGGGCTGGCCGTTTTGCCACAGCCGCGTGACCCGGTGCACGAGGGTCTCCTGCGCAGCCGCGCTGCCGATGTCTACCGGCTCAAGGGTGAACTCGGTCAGGCGCTGGAACATGACCTTCTGGCCATTGAGCTGGCTGATCAGATCGGTGCGGTGGCGGTACAACTGACCCGCCGCATTCACCTGGCGCGATTTTTGCTGCAACTCGGTGACCCAGAAGGGACTGAGCGCTGGCTGGGACAGGCCCGTGACTTCCACGGCAGTGGCCAGGAGCCGCATCTGCTTCTGGAAATCGCCCACGCCGAACTGGGACTGTACCGGCGACAGGGTTCAGCAGTGCTGGGACGCTTGGAGAATCTGCTGGCTCAGCAGGGCAACAGTCAAGGCGATGACTGGAGCTGGCTGACTCTCCTACGCAGCGCCGCGTATCTAGCGCTGGGGCGACCTGACGCAGCGTTGGAGGCATTGCCCGTCCCGCTTCAACGGCCTTCGCTGCAGGCGCTTGAACTCGGCATCCGTCTCCATGCTGAGGCCAACCCGCACGCTCAAACTGAGGCCCGCGCCCTGCTGGCATCTAGTCGACTCGCGCCGCTGGAGGCGCTGGCCCTGACCCGCAGTCTGCTCGCAGCGTCGGCTCCGGCGGAACAAAGAAGCCTTGAGAAGGACCATCAAAGACTGCACCTTCAGTTGGCCGCCAGTTTGCCAGCTGACTTACGGCCTCATTTTGCCGAGATGTCTTTGCTCAGCAAACCAAGCTGTTAATGGGAGTGGGTCAGGAGAGAACGGTAAGCAGTTTGCACCTGGAGTGTCGTTTACGCTCAGGACGCAAGGCCCGCTCTCGGAGTATTTCTTGATCCAAGAATTTCCATTCTGAATTAAGCTGCCACCCGGAATCTAATGCCAGCTACACCTCGTGTACTGTATGGAGACCATGACCCCTTCCCACTCGATCGCAGCCCTAACCTGTCTCGTGACCCTTTCTACTGGCGCGGGGGGGGCGGCCTCCACGCTGCCGGTCAACCTCGGTGCGCTCAGCAACCCCGGCCTGCTCAGAGGCAACCCGGACCTGGGGTTGCCTGCCTTGAACGCGGCGCAGCGCACGGCTCTCGCCCGTCAGGGCTTTGTGATCACGCCCGCCGGGTGGCGGCAGTTCGACGCGGTGTATGAGGCCACCCGCTACGCCGAGCAGCCAGTCTTCGTGACCACGGACTCGGTGCTGCATATCTACCACCTCGTCTTCGACAAAATGCTGCGCGACCTGGAACGCGAGACGCTCGCACCGACGGTCCGGCAGCTCACAGCGCGGCTGGTGGCAAGCGCGCAGCGGCAACTGAAGGCGCTGGGCGGCACGCCTCTGGAAGAAGACGCGCGGCGGGCGCTGGCTTATCTGGCAGTAGCGCAGAAACTGGCAGATCCAGCAGCTCCAGTTCCGGTGGAAGTCGCGGCGCTGGTGGCAGCGGAACTGAAACTGATCGACGCCCACGCCGGGATGGCGTCCTCGCCCATCTTCGCGGCTTCAGAGATGCTGGAAGATTACTCACAGTATGTGCCGCGCGGCCACTACACCCGCTCCGAGACACTGAAACGCTACTTCCGCACGCTGACTTGGCTGGGCCGCATGAACCTGCGGGTCACAAAGCCCGGCGAGACGCGCACGGCGGCCCTGATCACGCACCTAATGACCGGAGACGCGCAGGCGCAAAAACTGTGGGCAAGGGTGTACGATCCCACAGCGCTGCTGATCGGCGCGGGCGACGACCTGAACTACCGACAGTACGCACAGGCCCTCCAAGCGGTCACAGGTGGGAACATCCGCAAGCTGGGCGATCCGGCCACCCTGGAAGCGTTCCAGGCCAGTCTCGCCAAGTTGCCACCGCCGCGCGTCAACAGCGTCTTCGTGGTGGCGAAACCCGGCGAAGGCGCGGACGTTCGCCAGCGCGAGACGCTGGGTTTCCGGCTGATGGGGCAGCGCTTCACGCTGGACGGCGCGGCGCTGCAACAGCTCATCTACCGCGAGGTCGGCACCGAACAAAAGCCCCGCACCCTCCCTCGCGGGCTGGACCTGCTCGCCGCCATGGGCAGCGACCCCGCGCTGAACGAGCTGCGGACACTGGGCGACGCGGCCTACGCCAACTACGGGCCGCAGATGCAAAAGACCCGCACCCAGTTCGCGGTGCTGCAACCCGCCGACTGGAACGCCAACGTCTACAGCGGCTGGTTATACGTGCTGCAGGCGCTGGCGAAACCGGAAACGCGGGACAGCCGCTATCCGGCCTTCATGCGGACCCCGGCGTGGACGCGCAAAGAGATGCTCACCGCGCTGGGATCGTGGACCGAGCTGCGGCACGACACACTGCTGTACGCTAAGCAGGTCATGGTCGAGATGGGTGGGGGCGAGGAACCCGAACACCCGCGCGGGTATGTGGAGCCCAACGTCCAAGTCTGGACCCGGTTGTTGGCGCTCGAAACCCTGACCCGCCACGTGCTTACCAATCAAAAGATTCTTTCCGAGCGCACCGATAACAACTTGACGGAACTCCGCAGCATGCTGGAGTTTCTGAAAACCGTGAGCGCCAAACAACTGACCGGACAGCCCCTGAGCCGCGACAGTTATGACCGCATCCACTTTTTCGGCGGCTGGCTTGAGCAGCTCAAAATTGCCAGCACCGATCCCGAGGGTGGCGATGACGGTGGTACGCCCTCCTTCGACGAGCAGCCCTACGCGGGCGTGGTGGCAGACGTGGCGACGGCGAACGGTGTGGCTCTGGAGGAGGGCACCGGCACCATTCACGAGTTGTACGCCGTCGTGCCGGACGGGCGCGGCGGGCAGCAGATCGCGCGGGGCGGGGTGTATTCGCAGTACGAGTTCACAGTTCCTGTCTCTCAGCGCCTGACCGACGAGACGTGGCGGGCGCGGCTGAAAGCGGGGAAGCTACCCCCGACGCACCCGTGGCTGGACGGTATCGTGGTGAAGTGAGGACGGTGACGTGAAGGCCAGCGCCACGCTGCTGTCTGTCCTCGGCCTGCTGGCCCTCACTTCTGGCGGGCGGGAAGACCCGATACCGCTGACGTTCGCGCTGGTGGGGGACGTGAGCGTGGGGCGTGGAGTGGCTCAGATCAACGCCGCAGACTGGAGCGCTGCTCTTTCAGATATTCAGGCGGCGCTCAAGGCCGACGCCACCTTCGGCAACCTGGAATCCCCTCTGACCACGCAGCCTCATCAAGGAAGTGGCCTGGATTTGCGTGCACCGCCTGCCGGGGTGGCGGCCCTGGCTGCATTCACCCATCTGGGTGTAGAGAACAATCACGCGCTGGACGGCGGCGTAACGGGACAGACGCAGACACGGACGGTGCTTCAGAAAAACGGTGTGACCCCGGTGACGCGCGGGCTGATTGTAACGCGGGTGCGCGGCGTTCCCGTCGCCTGGATCGCGTTCTTTGACGACGACTACACACCGCCCCCCATGGCCGCCATCCGGGAGGGTGCACGGCGAGCACAGACAGTGGTGGTGGGCGTTCACTGGGGAGCGGAATATGGTCCGGTCACGGCGCGTCAGCGCTGGCTGGCCCACGCGTTGGCCGCAGCGGGGGCAGACCTGATCGTAGGCAGCGGGCCACACGTCCTGCAAGGCCACGAGCGGATAGGTAACACCCTGGTGCTGTATAGCCTGGGCAATCTGCTGCTGGATCAACCTTACCCGGACGCGCGGGTGGGGGCAGTGGTGCGGGTCACGCGGGAACTGGCAGGCTGGAGCGCCTGCGCCGTTTCCACCCGCTACCGGGCAGGCCGCGTCTCGTTCGCCAACGGAGAGGAGCGCCCCCGGATCCTCGCCCGGCTGGGGCTGAGGGGCTGCGGGTGAAGCCCTTTCTGCCCGCATTGCTGCTGATCGGTGTAGCGCTGGCCGGTGGGGGTAAGGGCGGCTGGTACACGCTTCGGGCAGATGGCACGCTCATTTCTACGGGGGCGCTGCGTCCTCCCTTGCCCTGCCCTCCTCTGAAGCTGCCGAAGTCCTGGGACGTGCGCTCTGAGGTTTACGCTGACGTGACGGGTGACGGCAGTCCCGAATGCGTCCTGGCCGTGTGGCGGCCCTGGCACGACTGGCCGATCACGCGCTGGTCTTCTTCCGGCTCACCTATCACTGCCAACCACGATGCACGCGGCGATAGTGCCCACGTCGCGGTCCTTAAGCCTGGGCCGGGCGGCAACTACCGTGATATCTGGGTGGGCAGTGCGCTGCTCCAACCTGTCACGGCCCTGACCGTGCTGCCGGACGGACGGATGGTCACGCTGGAGGGCCGTTACGCCAACGGACGGAACGCGTCATCCGTGGCCCTGAGCGAGTGGAGCTGGACCGGTTTCGGCTTCCGGCTGGAACGCCGCTTGCTGCTGAGCGCCAAACAGCTCAGCATCAACGCTACCGGGCAACTCGCCGTACGTTGACGGGAATGGTGCCGTGGGATTAAGGGCAGGGCAACCTTACTTTCGCTCGACTCTTACGCGCTTGAGGGCTGTCCCGGGCGGGACAGGCTGATCTACCGCTGGGGGCAGCACCGTGTTTTTTTACCCAGCACGAGAGTCACCTCTTCGCCAGAGCAATGGG
>NZ_VKDB01000053.1 GCF_007280555.1 Deinococcus detaillensis
TTTGGTGTCGGTCGGCCACTTCTTTCGCTGTTTTCCCATAATTTCCCTCCAGTGTGCCCTACCCTCGCAAGTGGGCGGACGTTTTTGGAAGGATTTCTTGGAGCATTACCACCCAGCAGATAAACCAGTGGCTTGGCTAGGGGGTTTCAGCGTCCGCCGAATCCCCCAGCGGTGATGCCCTGGATAAAGGACTTGTTGCCGACGGCGAACACCACGAAGATGGGCAAAATTGCCAGCACGCTGCCAGTCATCAGCAGCGCCCAGTCGGTGTTGTACTGCCCACGCAGACCCGCCAAGCCCACCGTCAGTGTCTGCATCTCCGGTCTGGTGGTGGTGATCAGCGGCCACAGAAAATTGTTCCACTGCGCGATGAAGGTGAAAATCCCCAGTGCACCCAGCGCGGGCCGCGCCAGCGGCAGCATGATGCGCCAGAACACCTGCGCGTAACTCGCGCCGTCGATGCGGGCGGCCTCCTCCAGCTCTCTGGGGATGGTCAGAAACGCCTGACGCAGTAGAAATGTGCCGAAGCTGCTGAAAGCAAATGGCAAGATCAGCGCGGCGTACGTGTCAATCCAACCGAGTTGCCTTACCAGGATGAAATTGGGAATCAGCGTGACCTGCGAGGGAATCATCAGGGCACTGAGGTACAGCAAGAACAGCAGTTCACGCCCCCGGAAGTGCAGGCGGGCAAAAGCGTAGGCGGCCATACTGCACACCAGCAGTTGCAAAGCCGTGACGGCCAGCGACACAAACAAGCTGTTGAGCA
This sequence comes from Deinococcus detaillensis, assembly GCF_007280555.1. NCBI lineage: Bacteria > Thermotogati > Deinococcota > Deinococci > Deinococcales > Deinococcaceae > Deinococcus > Deinococcus detaillensis. The sequence continues at coordinate 767 of NZ_VKDB01000053.1, forward strand.
TCAACCGCCCGAATGGAATCAGGCTGAAGATGCGGGTGTAGTTTTGCCACTGCGCCTCGGCAGGCAGTAGCGCGGGCGGGTATTTGAAGATTTCGGTGGGAGCTTTAAGACTGCTGGAGATCATCCAGATAAACGGTGCGGACATGCTGAGTGCTCCCAGCAGCAGGACACCGAAAATGACCCAGTTGAGCGTAGGGTTCCGGCTGCGCCGTCCGCTCACTTGAAGCTGAGCCTGAGGTGGTTGTGTGGTCTCTACCGTCACCAGACGCCCCCTTCTCCCCAAATAAAACGGGTCTGCTTCTCTATCCAAGCCTTAATCATAATGAACCCACCGATGTTGCAAGCGGTACTGCACCAGCGTAAAGGCCAAGATAATAGCGAACAAGATCATGGCGGCGGCGCTGGCGTAGCCCATGCGGTAAAACTGGAAGGCGTTCTGATAAACGTAATAGACGATGGTATTGGTGGCGTTTGCGGGGCCGCCCTGGGTCATCACGAAGGCCAGGTCGAATACCTGAAACGAGCCGATCAAGCTGACGATGGCGACGAAAAAGGTGGTGGGTGACAAGAGCGGCAAGGTGATGAAGCGGTGCTTTTTCCAGCCCACCGCGCCGTCGATCTCGCCCGCTTCGTAAGCCTCGCGGGGGATGCCCTGCAAACCCGCCAAGAACAGTACCATCGAGTAGCCCAGCCCCTGCCAGATGGCAACGATAATCAAAGCAGGCAGTGCGTACTTCGACGAATTGAGCCAGCCCGGCAAGTCCTGTACGCCCACGGCACTGAGCAGAGCATTGAGGACGCCGAAGTTGCTGTTAAAGATCCACGACCAGATCAGCGCGACTGCTACCGTGGACGACACCACCGGCAGAAAATAGATGACGCGCAGGGCGTTCTGGCCCCAGACGCCCCGGTTGAGCAGCAGCGCCACGAAAAACGCCAGGATCATCTGTACCGGTACCGTCCAGATCACGTAGAAGAAGGTGTTGCGCATAACCTTGTGAAACAGCTTGTCCTCAAACAGCAGCTGGCGGTAATTGTCCAGCCCGGCCCAGTGCGGCGCGGTAAACAGATCCCAGCTGGAAAACGAAATGCCGAAGGCCGCCAGTACCGGCAGCAGTACGAACACCATGAACAGCAGCAGGCTGGGGGCCAAGAAGAGCCACGCGCTGCGGGTCTCCTCACGGGCCATCCTGCCGCTCATGCGCCGCCGATACCAAAGATATGGGCAGCGTTACGGTAAAAGATCTGCTCCTGATCGTCGGCGCTCAACCCCATGGCGTCAAAAGCGTCTCTCCAGCGCTTGACATCTCCGGCGATGCGGTTGAGATCACTGTCGCTGCCGTAGACCAGTTTGCGCGGCGAGATCTCGCGGCCAATGTAGCCTCCCTCGACGATGTGGTGGTGCACCACGTCTCCGCCGCTGACATCGAAGTACAGCCGGGGCCGCCAGCGGGCGATCGCGCAGGCGGTGCGGTAATCCGGCCATCCCAGATGTGCGCCGATCATGAACAGCTCAGGAAAGTAAAAGGCGATGGTGTCCAGGTAGATCGGCTGCATCCGGGCGCTGGAAAAGCCGTAGGGCCGGGTGCGAATCTGCCGACCAAGCTCCTGAACCAACTTCTCCTCTGCCTCACCTTCGGGCGGCGCTTTCCAGGCGTCTTCCTTGGCCCCCATCAGGTAGTCCACCGGGCCGCCCAGAATCCCGGTGTGAAACAGAATCCGTAGTCCCCGCGCCTGGGCCTGCTCATAGAAGGGGTAGTAGGCTTCATCGTCGTAGTTTTTGGACACGCCGATCACCTTGATGCCGTGAAAGCCGCGTTGATAAAAGTCCTCGACGGTGCTGACCGGGTCGCGGTCTAAGTCGAGTCGGCCCATGGCGATCACCAGATCGGGCCGCTGCTCGAGCGCCCGCGCCAGTGCGTCGTTGCCCCGTCCCGGATTGGCCAGCAACCCGATTTTGACGATGCCCACCTGCTCGCAGACCTCAGCCATCTCTTCTAAAAAGCCGTCCTCCGCGCCGCGCGTCGTCAGGCGATCCCAGTGGCCGTAGTGAACGTGTGCGTCGATAATCTTCAAGGGCAAAACCTCCTGTGGATTAAAGGAATCGGGGCGGTGGCCGGAGAGCGTTCCCCAGTCCACCGCCCCGCTCAGGTTTACTTGAGCATCTTGTTGACGTCGGGCGCGATCTTATCAAGCGCAGCTTTAGCGGTGCTTTCACCGTTCCAGACCGTGTCGAGCGCTGGGTTGAGCATGGTGTTGGTGATCTGGACATAAGCGGCGAAGTTGGGATAGACGCCCTTACGGTCACTCTCGGCCAGAAAAACAGACTTGAATGGCACATCGAAAGCGGCAGCGACGGCTTTGTCGCGGTTCATGGCGGGCACGGCCCCGCCCGCTTTGGCGAAGATGATTTGCCCCTGCTGACCGGCCAAATACTGAAGGAATGTCCAAGCTTCGGCTTTGTGCTGGCTGTTGGCATTCATTGCGAAGCCCGCGCCGCCCACCGTGTTGGCCCGCAGGCCGCTGGGACCGGTGGGCAGCGGAGCCACCGCCCACTTGAACGGCGCAGTCTTGAAAGTGGTCAGGCGGGCGGCGTTGGTCATCACCATCGCCGCCTGACCACTGCTGAACAGTTGGGTGCTGTCGCCAATCTGCGCCATCTCTTGGAACGCTGGAGCCACTTTGTCTTTGTTGATGAGGTCGCCCAGGAACTGAATGGCCTGCACGCCTTTGGGGTCATTGAGCATGAATTTGGTCGGGTTGAAGGGATCGTCGAAGACCTTGCCGCCGTTCTGATACACAAACGTCGGCCACTTGTTGTTCTCCAGGATCACGCCGTAGCGGCTGACCCGGCTGCCACTGCGCTGCGTGAGTTTCAGGGCGGCGGTCCGCAGATCAGCCCACTTCCATTTGTCGGTGGGATAGGCAAGCTTGGCGGCGTCGAAGGCGTCTTTGTTGTAATACAACACCATGGTGTCGTTGTCACGCGGAATGGAAAAGAGGCCGCCTTTATACTTGTGAATCGCCAGAAATTCGGGGTTGTAGTCCGCGATAGGGAATTTGTCCTTAGCGATGTATGAATCCAGGCGCTCCAACTGAGCGCGGCTGGCATAAGTGGGAACGTTGGTGATGAACATCACGTCCGGCCCAGCCTTGGCGGCCAGTTGAGCGTCCAGTTTCGTCCAGTATCCACTCCAAGGGGTCTGCTGGTAGTCCACCTGAATATCGGGATGGGTGGCGTTGAAATTCTTGACGATCTCCAAAAAGGGCGGCGCTTCAGCAGGATCGCCCCAGAACGAGAACACCAGCTTAGTGGCCGCTGAGGCCGATGAGGTCAGCATCAAGGTGGCAAGGAGAGTCAAGGTGGCTTTTTTCATTTGGAACCTCCGGCCCGCAACGGGCGTGAGAACATGAGCGGGCGGCTAAACGCGGTCGGGAGTGCGGTACGCTTTTCAGGCGTGGGCGGACTGGTGTGGTCTTGCACGGTCACTCAACTCCTCGAGCAGATCAGCGCTGGCCCTCGCGGCAGCCATCTGCACGGCCCCCTGCACCACCGCGCTGTCTGGGAACTGCGAAATGCACAACTGCGGCGCGAACGGCAAGCTCTCCTGCAACTGACGCTGAAGACTGGGAAGCTGCGCCAGCAACTTGCTGCCGATCCTGCCGCCGATCACGATCCGGGCAGGATCGAGCGTGAGGGTCAGCACCTGCAGAGCGCTCAGAAGGGCGCTCAGAAAGGGGCGCATGGCCGCGCGCTCCAGCATGGCCGGGGAGCGCCCCGCCAGCAGCGGGACCAGCTGCGTGGCCTGCAAACCCAGCAGACGGGCCAAACCGGTTTCAGACAGCAACTGTCCCAGATTCTCGCCGCCCGCGCCGGGCAGGTAACCCAGCTCTCCCGCTCTGCCTTGATGGCCGTCCAGCAGCTCCCGGCCCTGGGTGATGCCCACACCGAAGCCGCTGCCGATTGAGACGAAGGCCAGCAACTCACCGGGACGCGCTTCACTGACGGCGGCCAGATTGACGTCGTTGTAAAGCAAGACGGGGAAGCTCAGTTCACTCCGCAGCCGCGTGAGCGTGGCGGGGTCTTCGAGTTCAGGCAAATTGGGAGCGTGACTCACCACGCCGTCCCGCACCACACCCGGCAAACCCAGGGCCAGCGCACGCGGGACTTGGCCCTGTGGCCCGCAGAGAGCGTCGATTGCGCGTTTCAAGGCTGGCCCCAGTTCACCGCTGGCCTCCCCGCCACGCCAGGGAACTGAACGCTGTTCCAACAAGTCGCCGCGCAAATCGCCCAGGCCTAACCGCAGTTCATGCACGTCCACTTCTGCGCCCACCACCAGCCGGGAGCGGTGGTTGAGGTTCACCAGCTTGGGCGGCCTGCCGAGTGTGCTGCGTCCCTGACCCAGTTCCAGCAGCAGATCTTGCTGCAGCAGCGTGTCGATGGCCGCTGAAGTTGCAGGCTTGGAGCGCCGCAGGTGCCGCGCCAGTTCCGCACGCGAACCTGGACCGTACTGCTGAATGTGAAGCCAGACCTGCTGAGCGATATTCACAGTCCTCCAGTGGGGCCCAAACGAACCAAAAATCTGCAGAGGAGCGTGACAACGTTGCCTTTAGTTAGGTGAGATACCTGAAAGCGTAGCCCTGAAGCGCGGGCAAGTCAAGCAAGAGTGGCCTGTTTGTTCGTTGTACCGAGTGCATCCTCGGCACGTCTCCTGATTGGCTCTACGCAAATAACCTTCTATAGTTAGGCCACTTCACAGTGTCAGGGCGGGGCACACTTCAGGAACCTTTGTGGGAGCGTCAGAGGAGCAAAGCAGCGCACAGCGGCTGGGTGTATTTGCCTTTTTTCCTGTCTGGCGGCCTGCTCCGAAGCAGATTTGCGCCCAGCGCGATCAGAGGATGGAGGATCACATGGACAAGGTTGAACAGGCATATCAAGAAGCTCTCAAAGTGCTGCGCGGCTGCGCCTCTCCGCTGGGCCTCAAAGCCAGTTCGCTGGGCAGCGGCTATCCACAGGTGTGGGCCAGAGACGCGCCGATCACGGCTCTGGGCGCGCTGATGACCGGGGACGAGGAGCTGATTCAGGCGGTGCGAGTCAGCTTAGAGACGCTGGGCGCACATCAGAGCGTGCTGGGCATGATTCCACTGAATGTGGACACGCGCACCGGGGAAGTGACCACCGAAAATGCCGGAGCTATCGACGCCAACATGTGGTTTGTGCTGGGCCACTTCGCTTACCACCAGACCACCGGCGATGCGGCTTTTTTGCGGGCAGCCTGGCCGCGCCTTCAAGCGGCGCTGACCTGGCTGGCTTACCAGGACATGAACGGCTGCGGCCTGCTCGAAGCGCCGGAGGCCGCCGACTGGGCCGACTTATACTCGACCCGTTACAACACGCTGTATGCCAATGCGCTCTATGTCGGCACCCTAGAAGCCGCCGCGCAGCTCAGCGCTGCATTGGACAGCACATCAGGCGAGGGTCAGCAGCTCCGGGAACAGGCCGCCGACGTGAGGCGCAAGATCAACTTGCTGCTGTGGCTGGACCGGCCCTGGAATGGTCACGAGTTCGGGCAACAGCTCGAAGAACTCAGGGCCATGCGGCTGGAATGGTTTTTCCTCTACCAGAATACCGCCACCCTGACCGAGAAGCCGTTTTACCTGTCCTGGGCAGGCTTCCGCGAATTTGGCAACACCTTCGACGGGTTTGGCAACATGCTGGCCATCTTGTTCGGCGTGGCTGGTCCTGAGCAGACGAGCAGCATTCTGGATTACGCCCACGCGGCGGGCACCGACGATCCTGCTCCACTGAAGGCCTTTTTTCCGCCGATCTATCCTGGCGAGCGCGACTGGCGAGAGCACTTCCGCAGCCGCAACCTGAACCTACCCGATCAGTACCACAACGGCGGCATCTGGCCATTTCTGGGCGGATTCTACGTGCTGACCCTGCAACAAGTCGGCATGCGTGGCCGTGCAGAGGAAGCGCTGCATAGTCTGGCGCTGGCCAACGAAAAAGGCCGCACCCGCCCCTGGGAGTTCAACGAATGGTTGCACGGACGCTCCGGCAGACCGATGGGTCATCCCCTGCAGGCTTGGTCGGCAGGCATGTACGTCTGCGCCTACCAAGCGGTCAGACTAGGGAAAATTCCAGCACTTCCCCTCAGTCTCCATTCAACGCAACTGGGCGGGCAGATTCCCAGTTCCAAGCCTTAAAAATCCCGGCCTAAGCCGTGCAGAGATCAGGAGCAGGGGTAATGCTCCAAGAAATCCTTCCAAAAACGTCCGCCCACTTGCGAGGGTGGGGCACACTGGAGGGAAATTATGGGAAAACAGCGAAAGAAGTGGCC
>NZ_VKDB01000054.1 GCF_007280555.1 Deinococcus detaillensis
GGCCACTTCTTTCGCTGTTTTCCCATAATTTCCCTCCAGTGTGCCCCACCCTCGCAAGTGGGCGGACGTTTTTGGAAGGATTTCTTGGAGCATTACCCTTCGACCTGCCTGGACTGGCACTCGCTCAACCAGTAAATTGCTTCTTGGCCAGAACAATGCGGATGACCACGCTTGGCCGCTTCCCGTCTCGGAACGGGAACTCCATCAAGAAACGCGCACGGTAGAAGCAATGATCATCGCGGCCGTCATGGTGATGGATGTGCTGAACAGCACCTCCGTTTTGCGTGACCCTGGCTGAGGTTCCCCCCGTCGTCGGTCCAGTCCAGTTGCACTTCAAATCTTATCTTGAGGTGCTCCCAAAAACTGGTCCGGGTCAGGATGGAGTTTCCAGCGGGCGGTGGGTCAAGGCAAACTGCGCTGCGAACGCTCCTGGAGCAAGATTTCCCAGCGACGAATGCGGCCTGACGTCATTATAGTCGATCCTCCATTTCTCAATCTTCTCAGCGGCGTCGTCCAGCGACAAAAACCAGTGGGTGTTGAGACATTCATCCCTGAAACTCCCATTGAACGATTCGATGTGACCGTTGTCTTGAGGTCGTCCTGGACGAGAAAAATCAAGGGTGATCTGACGCTGGTAGGCCCATAAATCCAGCGCTTTGCTGATGAACTCACTGCCGTTATCTACTCGAATCTTGCCCGGGGCACCCCGGCCCCGGGTTGCCTCGGTGACGATCTCAACCACTCGCTCAGCTTTGATGCTTTGATCCGCATGGATGGCCAGACATTCTCGCGTGAAGATGTCAATCAAGGTCAGCATTCTGAAGCGCTTCCCATTAAATAATGCGTCTGAGACGAAATCCATCGCCCAGACTTGGTTGGCCTGAGTGGGTTGTTCACGCGCCGCGCGTGCGCGGCACATACCCGGCGTCGTGGCCGCTTCATCCGCAGATTCAATCCAGCCTGCTGGTAGAGCCAGTAGAGCCGCTCGTGGTTGATCTGCCAGCCCTCACGGGCCATCAGGACATGAATGCGAGGGTAGCCGTACCGCACCCTCGTCTGAGCGATCTCGGTCATCCGTTTCAGGATGACCGGTTCCTGGGCGTCCACCAGCGGTTGATGGCGTTGAACCGAGCGCCACACCTTGAGCACCCGACACGCTCGCCGCTCGCTGATCCGGTAGGCCCGCTGCAAATGACCGACCAAACTGCGCTTCTGGACGGGCTTCAGAGCTTTTTTGCGACCACGTCCTGAAGCATGGCCTTGTCCAGGCTGAGGTCGGCGACCAAAGCTTTGAGCTTGCGGTTTTCCTCTCCGAGCTGCTTCAGACGACGCAACTCACTCAGGCCCAACCCGCTGTACTTCTTTTTCCAGTTGAAAAACGTCGATTCGGCGATGCCAATCTTGCGGCAAACTTCACCAATCGTGACGCCGGTTTCTACTTGTCTGAGCGCAAAACTGATCTGCTCATCGGTGAACTTTTTTCCCTTCATGCTGGCCTCCGGGGACGGTACCCCTCAGTGTGCCAGACACTCTATTCTCACTTGGACCGGTTTTGCGGGAGCAGGTCAGTGGTGGTTGATCGACAGGTGCCCAGGTTCTGATGTTGCCAGACCAGGGATGCTTCACAATCTCCAAATTCCAGTTTAAGTGCAGTTTGACCTCCGAGGCCAGTTTGCCTGTGTACCCTGCATCTGCCCAAACATGCTTCATCCGGGGAAAGCGGTTGTGAACCTTATTGAAGAGGAGGCCCGCGCCTGCGCGGTCTTGAATGTCAGCTGGATGCACCACAATTCCCATCACCAGACCCAAGGTATCGACGAGGATGTGCCGTTTGCGCCCACTGATTTTTTTCCCGCCGTCGTAGCCTCGTGGGCCTCCCGCCTCGGTCGTCCATACGGATTGACTGTCGATGATGGAGGCACTGGGCGTGGCTTCACGCCCAGTGCTGGTACAAACATCTTCCCGCAGCACTGTGTGCACACGCTCCCAGAGGCTTCAGAGTCGCTAGGCCCGGTGATAGTGATACACCGTCGACCAGGGTGGCAGGTCATGTGCCATCAGCCGCCAGGCGTTTCCACCCTGAATGACATAGAAAATGCCGTCCAGGATGTCTCGCAGCGACCACGTTCGAGGACGTTCCACAGTCTGGGGTGCTGGAAACAAGGGTTCAGGCGTGATCCATTCGGTATCCGTCAGGTCTGTGTCGTACGGCTTTCTGTCCATCCTTCAGCGTACCGCCAGGACAGCGTCAGGCTTCCTGACAGAGTTTTCAGACGCACTTTAGATTTGTTGCCGGATCCAGCTCCCTATACTCTCAATATGCAAACTGTGGCAGAGACGCTTAGAGAACACCGTTCCATTCGGCAGTTCAAACCCGATGCCATTCCCCAGTCCATTATTGACGAGGTGCTACACGAGGCCGTGACTGGGACGTCCTCATCGGGCAACCTCAACAGCTACTCCATGGTGCTGACCCGTGACCCAGTTCGGAAACGCCAGCTGTACGAGTTGCACGGCGAACAAGAATTTATCCTTCAAGCGCCGCTGGTCATCACGTTCTGCGCCGACTGGTACCGCACGCGGCAGTGGCTGAAGCTGCGCGGAGCAAGGGATAACTTCAACAATTTTTTGGGGTATCAGGTGGCCGCCAACGAAACGATGCTCATCTCCCAGAGTGTGACGCTGGGTTTTGAAGCACGAGGCTACGGCATCTGCTATATGGGCAGCACACTCCACGCCATGCAAGAAATTGCCGAGCAACTGGATCTCCCCGAAACCTGCTTGCCCATCACAACCATCGTGGTCGGTGTTCCCGACGAGCGCCCAGAGCGGCGTGAGCGCCTTCCCACACAGTCTTTCGTGCACGACGAAGCCTACCAGAAACCCAGCACATCCGAGCTGAAAGACATGTATCAGGCGCGGGAAGAGAGCGGCTGGCAACGGTACATGTCTGTGCCGCGTCTCAAGGCCATGTGCGATGAGGGCGGCATTACCTCGCTCGCGCAGATGTATACCAGCCCCTACAAATACGATCCAGACCATTACGTGCCCAAATCTTTGCAGATTCTGGAAGTGCTCCAGCAGCGTGGATTCCTACCCAGCACGCTGAGTCTCACCCAGGCTGAGGAATAAAGCGGAAGTGTAGATCTCAGGAGGGGGTGAATATTTCCTCTCCCCTCCCCTGCCACTTGCCGTACTCCTCAGTCGGCTTGGCCTCGCGCACGTCCAGCTCCACTTTTCCGAGCTTTGATCTTTACAGCCACCCAAACGATTTGTTCGCCTTGACCCACCGCCACACCAACGCACTGCCCGTCTGGAACGCTTGGCTGGCCTACCTACTTGGTTCAGCACTCATGTCTACTCCAAGGGTGTTCAAGCGATGGAGTGGAGAAGATTTAGAAAAAGACATAATTTTGCACAATTGAAAGACCATGTGCTCAACTGTGCAAAATTATGTCTTGAGCCAATCGACCAACAAATCGTTGATCAGTTCACTGACCTCACGATTTTCTGCCAAGAGCCGCTGGCGAACTTTGAGATACGTCTGGGCATGCAGCAAAGCCGTCACCTGCTGGTAATCGGGATTTGAACGCTTCCCCGGCGGACGCCCTACTTTTTTTGGACTTACGCTGCTTGATGGTGAATCAACTTGCGTCAGAGCGGAATCGTCTTGTTTGCGGCGCTCTCTGGCTTCGCGCAGGCCACTGAATTTAGTCATGCCGCTCTCCTGCCGCCGCCGCGATCTCCCGCGCGGCACGTTCGTAATCGAGCCAAGCTAACTTAGCCATTTTCGAGTTCTTGACCGATTCGACTGACCGGCCTTGAGCGCTGGCGTGTCTGAATGCTGATGTTTGCCGAATCGATGCGCTCATAACCGGAAGCTCCTCTTCTTGGAGAAGCGCTCTGGCTTCCGCTCCCTCCTTAGACGGACTGGGCGGAATGAGTGTGAGCAAAATTCGGTACATGCCGCCAATGGCCGAGAGCGCTTCTGTCGTCTGCAAAAGCGCGTCTAGACTCATGGCTTCAGGATTGGTCGGAAGCACCAACAGGTCACAGCCGCCGACCAAGTCGCGCAGTTCGTCGGCGCTTGGCCGGGCACCAGTGTCGATGATGATGTGTTCAAACTGGCGCGAATATTTCATAGCCTGTCCTTCGGGATACACCTGAAATGGCAGGTGTCCATGTGAAGCCCATAGTGAAGCGCTGCGGTTGGCGTCTCCATCGACCAGCATGGTTGGCGCAAGCCGCTGAAAAAATGTCGCGAGATGAACTGCCGTCGTGGTCTTGGCTACACCACCCTTAAAACCAGCCACTGTAATAATCACAAAACAACTGTACATCATTATATCCATTTACAAGTGCATATCGGTGGAATTTCATTATGGCATAATTTTGCACAGATGAAATTCCGTCGATATGGCAGTACATCTGCGGCGTGTCGTAGTGACATGACCCCCAAATCTCGATCCAAAAAAGTTGCGAATTCAGTGGCAAGCTGGAGGATCGATGAAAGGAAAACGGTACACCGAATCATCGTGAACGGACGCTCATGAGGACGCCACTCCTCACAGCAGATGTTGGAGGTTTTGGGTCAAGTTGAGGCAGGTCAACCGATTGGCGAGGTCGCCAGAACGGCGGGGGTAGCGGTGAGTACGATCCACCGCTGGAAAGCGCACTACGGCGGGATGATAAGGGACGAAACCAAACGGTTTCGTTTGCTGGAAGAAGAAAATCGCCGACTCAAAAGGCTGGTAGCTGATTTGTCGCTCGACAATTTGATCCTCAAAGAGGTGGTCGCAAAAAAGTAGTGAATCCCGAAGCCACATCACAGTCCCAGACGCCGATCAAGCGCCAAGTGGTGGGCTTCGTCTGTCGGCAGTTCAGTCTTACAGAGCGGCGAGCGTGCCGGCTACTGGTTTTCTGGCGTTCAACTCAAAGGCACGACAGAAGCAGCCCTAGAGAGGAAAAAGACTTGGCTTTGAAGACTCGGCTGCGTGAGTTGGCTGAGCAAAGCCCCCGTTCTGGCTATCGGCGGCTCTATGCCCTGCTGACGCGCGAAGGGCGGATCGCCAATCACAAACGGGTGTATCGGATCTACTGGGCGGAGTGCTTGGCTGTCTGGGAACGGGTGCAGAAGCCACAGGTTTCTGCCGCTAATCAGCGCTGGAGTATAGATTTTATGTCTGATCAGCTCGCTTCAGATAGACGGTTCCGAGTGCTGAACGTCGTGAGCGACTTTACGAGAGAATGCTTGATCATGCATGTAGGCACCTCCATTACGGGTGCGGATGTAGCTCGGCTGCTCACAAGCGTGTTGGCTGAGCGTGCTCAGCCAACACGCTTGTGACATACAACGGGCCAGAGTTCATCAGCAAAGCGTTGGAGCAATGGGCATACGAACGCGGAATTACGCAACACTTCAACCGTTCTGGGTGGGCTTGCCCCGATTTCGCGTAGTTGAGGGGCTGTAGCTTGGAGTTCGAAGTCGGCGGGTGTTAAGTAGCCCAGAGACGAGTGGCGGCGCTGGCGGTTGTAAAAGACCTCAATGAACTCGAAAATGGCTTGCCTGGCAACCGCTCGGGTTTCGAAGATCGTCTCGTCGAACAGCTCCCGTTTTAGGGAGCTGAAAAAGCTCTCCACAACGGCGTTGTCCCAGCGTTCCCCTTTGCGACTCATACTGCACCGCGCCCGAATCTGAACCAGTGCAGCTTGAAACAAATGACTCGTGTACTGGGTGGATTCAAGCGGTCATCGCAACAGCAGCGTCAACCCCGTGTAGTGCGCGTTCAAAGGCCTCATGAGGGGTCTGCCACCCCAGAACTTTGCGGGGTCTGGCATTTAGCGGGTAATGCTCCAAGAAATCCTTCCAAAAATGTCCGCCCACTTGCGAGGGTAGGGCACACTGGAGGGAAATTATGGGAAAACAGCGAAAGAAGTGGCCGACCGACACCAAAGAGCAGATCGTGCTGGCGGTGCTCGGCGGCCAGCTCAATGTGGCAGAGGCGGCCCGGCAGCATGGCGTCAATGAAAGCCTGATTCACACCTGGAAAGCTCAATTTCTGGAAGCAGGTCGTGCCCGCGTCTTGGACAGAACGGCACCGGTATCGGGCCTGCCCGCTTGGCTGGGAACCGCACGGATGACCGGCATGGCGAACTGGAACGCGAGAACGAGCGCCTCAAGGTCCTGGTTGGCGAGAAGGAATTGGCGCTCCACATCGCAAAAAAAGCACGGGATCTCTGAGTCCAGCTGCGCTTCTCGTGCTCTACGAGGAGCTGCTCAGAGACCAGCCGCAGCTAAGTCTGGCCCGCTTCGCGCGCGAAGCGGGTATTCCTGCCTGGACGCTGCGGGATGCTCGCCAGCAGATTCTCCGTCAGCAGGAGCGCGACATCGAGCAGCAA
>NZ_VKDB01000055.1 GCF_007280555.1 Deinococcus detaillensis
GCAGATCCTGTTCTCTCAGCGTCCCAGCCATGCGCCACAGCTTAACAGCAGCACCCTCGTCCTTGGACGGGAGCGCCGGAAGCCGCTAATCAGATACGAGCTGACCTTCTCAGCGCCTCAGCCGCTTGTCGTTTGGGGAGACGGCGAAGGTGCCGCCCCAAGGCCGGTAAGTGCTTCTGAGGACATCGGTTTGTTCGGCCTTACCTGTGTCTTTACCTATGCGCGCAATCGTCCGTACAATAGCCACCCGCACGCCCGAAGCGGGAAGGTCAACGCGTTCAATCTCACCAGCTTTGAGCTTGGGATCGGCCATGTAGGTTGGGTTGCTGGCCGGCTTGCGGTCGCTCAGCTTGGGCGCGGACACCTGCACGCGGCGGTCTGGGGCCGCTCCGAAGAAATCAAAGCGCAGCGTCTGGGCCTTGAGATCCCAGCTCGCCTGAATCAGCAGCGGGGCGGCTGTGTCGTTGCGAAAACGTAGATTCTTGGACGGAGCGTAGACGGTGGCCTCAAGCCCTGGTGGATCGTAATAAGCGACTTGATGCGAGTGGGCGTGCCGCTCCACCAGAGGCAGGCCCGCCAAATACGCCGCCCGAAAGAGGGTGGTGCTGATCTGGCACACGCCGCCGCCGTCTTCCAGCGCCAGACTGCCGCCTGAAATGATGTAGCCGGGTACGAAGCCGCTCGCCGAGGAGACGTTGCCCAGCTTGGCATTGAAGTTGAAAACAGCGCCTCGCTCCAGCCAACTGCCATTGAGTTTGGCACTGCCCACCCGGATATTGTGAACGCGGAAGTCGGGGCTGCCCACGAAGCTGGAGGTGCCTGTCACGACATGCTCCACTACCCCGCGCTCTTGCAGCACCCTCACACTGCGCGGGGGAGCTTGCAGGGTCAGCGAGACGGGCACGTTTGGTTGCCGCTGCTGAGCTGCTTTTTGAAGCGCTCTTTGGGTGGCTGTGCGCTCCACTTGCCAGCCAGTCTGGCCTTGCGCCACCCACGAGCTGCCCACTTGCCGGAAAAAGGCATTTCTGGGCGTGCGGGTTTCGATCTGCCGGTAGACCTTCTTGAGGGACGCGCTGGATAATTCTCCCTTCCGCAGAGCGGCCACCTGCTCGGCACTGAGGCGCAGTTCAAAGGCGCGGTTCACCAGGGGGCGCGAAATTTGACCACCCACCAGCAGCGGTTCGGGGGCGGTGACTTGGAGTCGGAAAATCTGCCCAGACTGTCCCGCGCTCGGAGCGCTCAGTGCCAAGCTCAAGCCGAACACGCCGAGCGCGGTGAGTGGCCAGGCGGCGAATGGTTTTTTCACATGTTTTCCTCTGCGGGTATCTTAACCTCAACGAAAAGCGGGAAAAGTAGAGGCGAAGTCGCCCCCCTTTTCCCGCCGGTGTGTTGCCCGTCTTACTTGGGCAGCAACACCGTGTCGATGACGTGAATCACGCCGTTGCTGGCCATGATGTCGGTCTTGGTCACGGTGGCGTCGTTGACCATGACCGTGCCGCCGTTCACCATGATCTTGAGGCTGGAGCCTTCAGCGGTGGGCGCACTGGTGATCTTGACCACTTGCGAAGCCATCACGCGGCCCGGCACGACGTGGTAGAGCAGCACCGCCTTGAGCTTGGCCGGATCGTTGAGCAGAGCCTTGAGCTGGTCGGCGGGCACTTTGGCGAAAGCCGCGTTGGTCGGCGCGAACACCGTGAACGGCCCGCCGGTGCTGAGCGTCTGGGTCAAGCCCGCCGCCTGTACCGCCGCCAGCAGCGTGCTGAAGTTGGGATCGTTGGCCACGATGCCGGCAATGCTGTTTCGGGGCGGCATTCCCGCGCCGCCGCCAGCGAGAGCGGAAGGAATCAGCAGCAGGGCAGACGTCAGTAGCGCAGTTCTTTTCAACATGAGAAACTCCTTTGGTGTAAAAGCGGCGTCTTATTGCCGAAGCTGGCCAAGTCATGAAAATAGGCCAAACAAACGACGACTTGACGTAAGAAGAACCTCTGGCTCTCCGATGTAACTTCTCTTTGGCTTTTACTGGCCCGAGCTTAATAAACTAGGCCCGACTCCTACGTACGCCGCCATACAATGAGTCCGTTGTGAACAGAGGCTGAAGAGGATTGTTGTACGTAGAAAATAAAAAATCTCCCCAAATTACAAGGGGAGAAGTAGATTTTAACGTTTTTTGTTAGAGCGAAGTCGCCAGTCCGTTGATCGACTTATTTCAGCTTTGCCTGGATCCATTCTGCCAACTCACTGATCTTGAGCCGTTCTTGCTGCAAGGTGTCGCGGTCACGCACGGTTACGGTATCTTTCAAGCTAACATCCGAATCTTCGTTGCTTTGGCCTAGGGTATCGAAGTCCACGGTGATGCAGTACGGCGTGCCGACTTCATCGTGGCGGCGGTAAGCCTTACCGATATTGCCGCTGTCTTCAAGAAGAATCCGGCCCAGGCCCAATTTTTGCAAGTCGTTTTTAATCTGGCGGGCCAGTTCGACCAGTTCGGGTTTGTTACGGGCCAGCGGAATGACCGCCACTTTAATCGGCGCAAGGTGCGGCTTAAACTTGAGCACGATGCGTTCATTGCCATTCTCAAGCGTTTCTTTGGTGAAAGCTTCGCTCAACACGGCTAAGAGTGCCCGGTCAACGCCTGCTGACGGCTCAATCACAAATGGCACGACAGGCTTGTTGGTTTCGGGGTGGGGAATGGTCAGTTTGGCGATGCTGTCGTTGTTCTCGGAGACACGCGCCACCAAATTCAGTTCAGACTGTGATTTGGTGTGGCTGCCCAAATCATAATCGGAGCGATTAGCAATGCCCTCGATCTCTTCATAGCCCAACGTGGGATAATCGTACATCAAGTCATAAGTGCGCTTGGAGTAGTGAGCCAAGTCTTCTTTGGGCACGTCCAGAATCTCAATTTTGCTGCGCGGCACACCCTGCGCTTCCCACCAACTCAAGCGTTTTTCGAGCCAATGCGCGTGCCAGTCTTCATCGGTGCCGGGGGTACAGAAGAATTCTATCTCCATTTGTTCGAGTTCGCGCACCCGGAAGATAAAGTTGCGCGGCGTGATTTCGTTTCTGAAGGCTTTACCGATCTGGGCAATCCCGAACGGCAAGCGGCGCGAGGTGGAGTCCACCACGTTTTTGAAGTTGGTAAAAATGCCCTGTGCGGTTTCGGGGCGCAGGTAGCCGTAGCTTTCCTCGTCGGCCACCGGCCCGATGGTGGTTTTGAACATCATGTTAAAGGGCTTGGGTTCGGTCCAGTCACCGATTTCACCGGAGAAAGCGTCTCGCACGCCTGATGTGCGCAGGGCTTCGCTGGCCTTGGCAGGTTCTGCGTTCAGTGCGGCGACCAGTGCGGGGAAGTTCTCGGGGTCTACGCCCATGTGCGCGGCGACCTTTGCCTGCACGTCGGCTTTCTGATCTTTGACGAGGTGGTCGAGGCGGTAGCGCTTGTTGTTCTTTTTGTTGTCGACCATCGGGTCGGAAAAGGTGGCCTCGTGGCCGGAGTGGCGCAGCACCAAGCGGTGCATGATTATGCTGGAATCCAGGCCCTCCATGTCGTCGCGCTCGTAGACGTTGCTTCTCCACCACGCCGCCTTGATGTTGTTCTTGAGTTCTACGCCGAGCGGGCCGTAATCATAAAAGCCTTGCAGGCCGCCGTAGATTTCTGAGCCTTGAAAAATAAAGCCCCGGCGTTTGCACAAGCTGACCAGTTCTTCCATTGAGGTTGCGGGCATACGTTCTCCTTTTTGAGCTGAGCGCTCATAAACCAAAGCAGCGCCCCCAGACGGCGGCAGCTTAAGCCTGTTTCCGTCTGGGGGCGCAAGTTGGGTCTGCGCGGTTCCACCCCAGTTCCCCGCGGAATCGTCGTGAGCGGACTCGCCTAGGCAAGCCACTCCTCCTCAGGGCACTTTATTGAAGTTGTCGGGCATGGTGTGCCCGCGCTCCCCGCCTGCCTTTCGTGCCGCGCTTACCCACCTGACTTTCACCGTCTCAGGCTCGCTCTTGGGTCAAGTTTTTCGGCCTACTCTTGACGGATCAACGCTACCGAGTAGTGTGGCGCAGACGGGCGGGGGGGTCAAGGGGCGGCGCTGGAGCGTGAACCAGAATCACACTGTAAGGCGGCTGACGGGCGGCGCGGCTTGGGGGCGGCAGGCTTGAGCAATGGACATCTTAAAAGCTGTGGCGCTGAGTGTGGCGGTGTCCGGTGTGGCGGCGACAGCGCCCGCCTTCGTGCTGCAAGATGCGGCGGGCCAGTTCTGGGCGCTCAAAGACCATCTCGGCCGCGAGCGCTTGTTGATCGTCTCGCAGCCGTCTGCGGCGTATTTGGCTGAAGTTCGGCGGCAAAATGTGGCGCTTCAAGTCCGTGATCTGCGGGTGGTGGCGCTACTGCACTCAGGTGACGCTCGCTTGAACGGCCCGCAGACGTTGACCCTGACGCTGCTGGCCGACTCCGCCGGAACAGTGGCCCAACAGTACGGCCCCGCCGCGCTGATCGGCAAAGACGGCGGCGTCAAGGCCCGTTACGCTGCGCCGCCGGCTCTCAATATAGTGCTGGGTCTGGTGGACGGCATGCCGATGCGCCAGCAGGAGCGCCGGGAACGGGGGAAATGAGCTAGGCCATTTGGCCGACTTGCTTTTTCAGCGCGGCGCTTAAACTGCGGTGTAGGAGGCCGCGACCATGAGGTTTGAACTCATTTCCACGCTAGAAAAGCTGCGCGAGGTGTACCAGGTGCCCCGCGGCCCAGCACGTTTTCAGGCGTATGTGTCAGCGGCTGTCGGGGACGCGCAACAAGCCGAGGATGTCGCCCTGTCGCCCCTGGTCAGCGCCAACCCGATGGCTAGTGAAAACGTGCTGGCCTGGCTGGAGACGTGGCTGAGCCTCGGTGCGGAAACGCTGGCCCGCGAGGTTCTGGAAGAATCCAATACCCGCTTTGAAGCCGTGCCATTCGCACGGCCTGTCAAGGTCGGTTTAGCCGTGTTGGACGATCTCGGCGGTGGCTGGACAAACCGGGCCATCAATGACGCGGCGCGGTTTCAGGTGGGCCGCGTCCTGGCAAAAACAGGCTGGGTGAACGTCAATTTATGGACGAGCCAAGCGCCCAGCCCGGCTGAGTTGCGCCTCTGCGTGCTTGAGGCCGCTCACCGCGCTGCCTACACTGTCCAGCACGGCGATCCTGTTACGCTGGCGGCGATGCTGGCGCAGGAAGGATTGATCGCGGCTTCGTCTGGACGCCGCCTGACGCTTGACGCTGACGATCTGGCCTACTCGCGCAGCATCATTGCGCCCCACCTTGAAAGTACCCATCAGCCCACGGTGTTGGCCTGTTTCTACGGTGATGACGTGGCCCGCGAGTGGGGGTATCCACCCCTCGGACTGTCTCAGAATGCTGGGTATGAAGTTGGCTTGGCCGACACGCTGGCCGCTCAGGTTGAGATCACGAGATGACGTTAATCAGCATTCAATCTGCCGATCTTGAGCCGTGTACCGGGTGCGGCGGCCTGTTCCTTCATCTTGACGGCCCGACACACCGCTACATGGAGTCCAGCGCTTCATGCTGGGCGACCTTTGGGGCGATGAACGATCCGTCCCGCTCAATTGAATATGTACCGTTCAGTGCATTGACCGTAGACGCTTACGCTGCTCAGCATCCCGGCCAGCCATCTCACCAAACCGTTAATTCAGTAGCCATTCACCTGATGGTCTTGTTCGGCGTTCTGGAGCGCGGCTATGAGCCTGAACAGGCGCTGTGGCTGCGAACGCGTCCGGGGCGTCTGGGCAAGACCCTCAAGCACGACCGTTTTCACTGGCTCACGCCGCCTTCCTTCACGTCTCGGCTCACTCTTGCTGATGTGGTGGCGGGCCGTACCCCGCGTGAGCGCTCACCGATGATTCAGGCTTGGACTGAAGATGTTTGGGCTGCCTGGGCCGCTCCGCACAGCGTTCAGGTTGAGGCGTGGTTTGAGCGGTATATCCTCAGCGAACGTCTCTAGAGCATTTGACGTAAAAGATTCCTCTCTTTTACGTATGAGCGGAGCGAGTGAAATACGTGCTAGAGCGGGTGAAAGTGGAGTTGCTTGGGCGCTTTTCCCAGGTAACGTAACGGACAAACGCTCTAAGAGGTGGAGTGAACCCAAAGCGCAGGACCAGCAGGCAAGTCACTTCTAGGCTGGATGATAGCGGGCGGCGAACTCGGCAGGTGGGACGTAGCCGAGACTGG
>NZ_VKDB01000056.1 GCF_007280555.1 Deinococcus detaillensis
ACCGGGCTGGTCAAGGCCCTGACCTACCAGCTCGACTGGGGCGACGGCACGCCAGCCGTGGATATCACGGGTGTGGAGACGCAGACCCTGAGTCACAACTACGCCCGTCCCGGCAACTACCGTCTGACCTTGAGTGTGCCCGGGAGTGCTCCGGTGAGCGCCGCGCTCACCGTGAGTGTGCCGGCGGCCACCCTGACTTCAACGACGGACGCGCTGAGCGTGACCGCCGTGGTCAGCGGCTTGCAGGAGAGCCTGACTTACCGGCTTACCTGGGGTGACGGTTCGAATACCGATCTCACTGGCAAAGTCACCGACACCCTGACACACACTTACGCCAAACCCGGTGTCTACGTCCTCGAACTCAGCACGCCGGGTGCTCCCAGCGTCACCGCTACCGTGAATGTTCAGGTCCGGCCTCTGGTGCTGGCAGTGGTTGCCCCCGAATTGCGGGCCACGGCCTCGCTCAGTGGCCTGGTCAGCGCCCTGACTTACACCGTGAACTGGGGCGACGGACAGCAGGACACGGTCACGGGCCAGACCGCCACGACCTTGGTTCATACATACTTGAAACCTGGGCAGTACACGGTCACCGTCACTGCTCCCAGCCTGGAACCCGTCACGACTACCTTCACTGCGGGTCTTCCGCCGCAGGAAGTTCTCACCGCCACACCAGGTAGTTCACCGGACGTACTGGACATCCGCATTACTGGACTTCTGGAGGGCGCGACCTACTTGCTCGATTACGGTGACGGCCAGGTGGAACAACTGGCCTTTATCGGCCAGTCAGGCCGCTGGACGCACCGGTACACCCGCACGGGCGTGTACACCCTGACGCTGAATTTGCGCACGCCGGACGGTGTGAGCAGCGTCCGCGCGGTCACGACCGTGCAGGCACAGTTGCAGCTGGTCCTGAGGGCGGCCACCGTGGCGTTTGCGAGCGATTCTACGAACTCGAACATCACCCTGAATTCCCTCGATCCTGTCGCCGTCCGCCTGATCATCGACTACACCGGGAGCGGCAGCCTGACGGGCAACTGGCTCCTAGACGGTCAGGCTGGTCCTTCCGTCACCGTGAATCTGCCGGATGGAGGCACCACAGCGACCGCGACTTACACGGTCTCGCCGCCCAAGCCTGGCAACCACACGGTGTCGTTCCGCATAGCGGATGTCCAGTCGACGTGCGCCGCGGCTTGCCCAGCACCCGTTCTTCCCGGAGCGAACACGCTCAGGTACACCCTCGACAGCCCGAGTCTCCTCACTTACGGGGGGCTGAGTGTCAAGCTGACCAGCATCAAGAACTTGGACCTGCAGAGCTTTGCTGGTGAAGGAACTGTGCGCCTGATCGTGGGCGGTGCAGATCTGGGCGAACAGAATGTCACGATGGCGAACCTTCAAGTGACCCGCTCGGCCACGGGCTACAAGGTCACGGGCGGCGACCCGACCAGAGTGGGCCTGGCCAATCTTCCCCTGCGCCTGCTGAGCCTGGGTGAGGCCAGTGTCCGCCTCACGTCCCTGAACCTCAGCCCCGAAGGCGCGGCGCTCAGCGGAACAGTTCAGCTGCCCAGTGGTACGGGTACCGGACTGACCTTCACAGACGCCAGCTTGCTGGAAGGCGGCGAACTTCTGGCCGACCTCAAGGGCAGCGCAAATGCTCTTGGTGACCTGAAGATCGGCACCACTGGAATCAGCGTTTCGGCCACCGGTGGTGTGCTCGATCTGTCACGCAAGCAGAACGCCGACGGCCTGAGTGCTGCCTACACGGGCGGCACGGCACCCACACCTGACTGGATGGGTGTGGTGTTGCCGGGTGCCAACCTGACCATCGGCACCCCCATCGCCTCTGGCACCCCGGTGAGCGTGAGTGGCCTAGTGGCCTACACGCTGGGCGGCTACGCCACCGCCTTCGATTTCACGCCCACCGACCTGAGCGTCGGTGGCTGGGCTATCAAGTCCGGGCCGCTGAAAATGGCCATCAGCGGCAGCGTCATCGCCAGCTTGAGCGGCCAGGGCAGCCTGACTGTTCCCATGGTGAACGAGCCTCTTGCACTGACCATCGGCTGGAACCCGCAGCTCGGCAACCCTGGCGCGAAGTGGGAAGTCAAGTCGGATGTCGCCGTGGTCAACCATAACTTCGGGCGCACGGCGCTGGACCTGGGCCGGCCCACCTGGGAATTCGGCGGCGACGGCAAAGCGAAACTGATTTTCTCAAACGCCAAATGGAACCTGGGCGGCGTAAGCGGCAAGGACGTCAAGGTGCCGGTCTATAACATGACCTTCACCCCCGACGGCGGGGTCAGTCTGGGCGGTGAGGCCTGGGCCAGCGCCACGGGCCTGACGAACTTCACCCTGTTTGATTACCCTCTGCCCACCGCCGAAATCGGTGCCCGCCGCGAGGCGGACGGTCAGTACACCCTCAGTCTGCGCGGCAAACTGCAACTGGGTGACGCGCTCCCCGTGAACGCCGTCGCGAATCCCATCAGCTTCTGGGTGAAAGACGGCAAGGACGTAAAAATCGTCTTCGATAAGATTCGGATCTTCGGTCAGATCAAGACTGTGGATTACGACGTATCGGTCAGCGCCATGTTCAAAGATGAAAACAACCTGGAATTCATCGGGCAGGGCACCATCAAGATCGCCAAGAAAATTGCTGTGGCCGCCAAAGCTGGCTTCGGGCGGGACAACGGCACCAGCTACGGCTTCTTCTGGGCCTCTGTCGCCTCATCCGGCCTGAAACCCTTCGTCACCGTCGGCTCCGTGGGATTCTACGAATTCAGCGGCGGTGTGGGCATCAACATGGTCTGGAAGGACGGGAAGTTCGATGCACCGCCCGTGAAAGCCATTCCGCCCGCCGGTGCCGCTCGCGTGGTTAACGTCGCGATTCAGGCAGGCGCAGTGTTCGGAACGGCCATCGACAATGGCACCACTGCACACTTCCGGGGCACGCTGGGCGTGGACTCGGAAGGCACTGTGGCGATCAAGGCCGTGGGCTGGCTCTTTACCCCGCTGGCACAGGGCGCTCTCGGAAGCTATTCCTCCGGCACGGCCAGCGCTGCTGGCCCGAACCTCTCGACCGTCTCGACCAAGGGGAGCCTGGCACCTCAGGTTGCCGCACTGATTCTGTTGAGCGTGCCGCCCGAGAGTCCCGACAGCGGCTACCTGCTCGTGCAGGGCTGCGTGGGGCCAGCTGCCAAGTCATCGGTCGGTGGGCTGGACTGCACGCACAACCGTGAACTCGACTTCTATAACATCGTCGCCGTGAGCGGGTACGCCGAGATGTACATGCCGTTTTCCGGCAGCGGTCAGCGCGTGTACCTGGGCACCAAAGCCAACCCGATCAGCGTGCGCCTGCTCTCTATCAAATCAGGCAGCACCACCACCACGACCACGGCAGCCGTCAAAAATGCGGACGGTACTACCACGGACGCCATCTCCGGTACCACCGCCAACTCTTCATCGAATGCGGCCACCGCAGGCTCTAGTAACACCACGACCAGCCGGGCCGACGGCTTGGGATACAACGGCTACCTGATGGTGGACGGTACCCAAATCAGCGTGGGTGTGGGCGTCAGTCTGGCCTACAGTGTGGGTCAGAGTGGCACCGGCAAGGTCTGCGACTGGTACTGGTACGCCAATGCGCACCTGGCCCTGAACGCGGACTTCACCGTCGTGTATGACCCCACGTCCCTCGACGCCTCGGTGACCCTCAGTGCTGGTGCCGCTGCAGGCGGGGGGGCGTGCGGTCTCAAAGTCGATGTGGGCATCAACCTGTCAATCACCGGACACCTGTACGTCTCGGCGGCCAGCAGTTATATAAACGGCACAGCGTCGGGCAGTGTGACCCTGCCGGTCATCGGTGACCTTCCCTTCAGCGTCAAGGGTCGCGTCGACTTCTGAATGCACAGCGGGGGTGGCAGGCACCACAAGCCACCCCCGCATCCCCAACAGCCCTACCAACCCATCTCACGAGGCCCCATCCATGCGAATATCCCTGCTTCTACTGACCCTTACGGCTACTCTGGGCGTGGCATCTGCCCAAACAAGCACCGCGCCCAAGGGCAGTCCGGCCAAAGGCGGCGTGGCGGCCCTGCCCACCCCCGACGGTGCCATGCTGCGCTGGGCGCTCCCCGGCGACAGCCTGCCTGCCCGGGGCTTCCGCCTGCGGATCAGCGGCCCCGGCGGTACCCGAGACCAGACGGTGGCTTCTCCGCAGCCGTATTCCGCCGCGCTCGGCCTGTCCAAAGCGGATTACGATGCACTGATCAGCGTGTATGACCAACCCCCAAAAAACGACTCGGAACGGACCCAGAGAACCTTTTTCAACCTGAACGTGGTCGCCCGGCCCGTCTATGCCCGCGCTCTGGGCATCATGACGACCCTTGAAGGGCTGTCCCCCGGCCAGTACACCGTCACCGTGACTGCCGTGGGCAGCAATGAAACAAAGGTTGGCGAGGCGACGTTCAAGACGGGAGCAACGCCCGCCGTGCCCGCGCCCGGCACCCCCAAAGCCAAACCCGGCCCCGCCGCCGTGCAGCTCACCTGGACCGTGCCGCCGCCCGGCCCCAGCAATCTGGTGGCGGCCTACAAGGTTTACCGCTCCAGCGGTGCGGACGCCTACGTTTTGCTGCAACCCACCCCATTTTTTCTGACCACTGCGCCGGGCGGTGACGTGTTCAAAGACACCGACCTGAAGGCCAAGACCACCTACCGCTACCAGGTGGCGTCCGTAGACCTGTTCGGTCGTGAGTCTGCCCGGACGGCCCCAGTCACCGTCACCACCGAGGCCGTCACCGTCCTACCGGCACCCGAGGACCTTCAGGCGACCGTCAAGGAACGCGCCGTGACCCTGCGCTGGACCGCGCCGAAAGACAGCCGGATCACGCAGCAGATCGTTGTGCGCGGCACCGACCCCACCCAGCCACTGAGCGCGCTAGCCACACTGCCTCCAGGAGCGAACACCTACACTGACACCACCGGACGTGCCGGTGAGCCCTACGTGTACGCCGTCGTCACGCGGGATGCGGGTGGGCAGATGGGCGCACGCAGTAGTCTCGTCGGCGCGCGGCCCGTGAACACCAGGCCCCCCGCCCCGCCATCTGGCGTGAAGATCACGGCAGGTGTGGCCGCCATCACGCTGAGCTGGGAAGCGAACCGCGAGAAAGACATTGAGGGCTACCAGATCTACCGCAGTGAGTCCGGCGGGGCGGGTGCGCCTTCTCTCCTCGTCAACGCCTCGCCCGTCGTGGGCACGACCTTCACCGATCCTCTGGTCGCCGGTTTGCAAAACCGCTACTCCTACCGCGTCACGGCCCTGAATACTTCCCAGGCGGAGTCCGCACGTTCGGCAGCTGTTGCCTCCAAGCTGATCGACAAGACGCCCCCGCCCACCCCGACCCTGCTTCCTTCCACGGTGAGCGCACAGGGCGTGAAACTCAGCTGGACGCAGGCCGACATCCCGGACCTAGCCGGTTTCCGCGTGTCGCGCGCTGCGGGCGGCTCGGTGCCCGTGGAGCTGGCCCGCCTGAGCGCCGCGACACGCACGTACCTGGACGCCACGGCAGAGTCTGGCGTGACCTACGCGTACAGCGTGCAGAGCGTTGATGACGCCGGGAACGTCTCGGCGTCCTCTGAACCGCTGGTCATCCGCCGCGCCAGCACCGGCCTTCCGGCCGCGCCCCAGGGCATCGCCGTCAAGGCGCTGGAAGCGGGTGCCGGTAACCGCGTCACCTGGACAGCCACTCCCGGCCTGCCGGTGGCCGTATACCGCCTGGATGCGGCGGGCAGCGAGCCGCTGCAGGTGTCGGGCCTGATCACCACCGGATCGTTCACCGATGCCCAGGGCACCCCGGACAGCGAGTACCGACTCCGCGCCGTGAACGAACGCGGGCAGATGAGTGCTCTTACGCCGCCTCAGATGGTGGCAAAGCCTTAAGTGGAGTTCTCCAGCACCGTGGCATGGGGGCCGACTAGAGTAAGAACAGAAATCCGCCCTTGGAGGCCAGATCACAATTCAATCCGTTCAAAGTAGGCTTCCAGAGTGTCGGGATCACGCAGGGGGCGCA
>NZ_VKDB01000057.1 GCF_007280555.1 Deinococcus detaillensis
CAAGCCGTCGGCGCTGCTGTGAGCAACTAGGGTCACGGGGCGCGGCGTGAAGGCGGGCAGGTCGTCGGCGGCGCTGGTGGCAACGGTGGCCGGGTCGTGTGAACCGAACCGGGCCGCGAAGTCCAGCAGCGCAGCGGGCGCGATTCGGTAGCCCGAGCGGCCAGGCCCAAGTCGGATTGCGGGCAAATGACCGGCCACAATTAAATTCAGTACCGTGCGAACCGAGCAGCCGAGCAAAGCAGCGGCGGCGCGGGTGGGCATAAATTGGGCGGCGGGCTGCTCTGGGTGGGCCTTCAGGGCGCTTGTCATATCCACAGTCTATTAAGCATTTTTGGCAAACAACATAAAGCAGCGCACGCTGAACACGGTTTGGGGATTTCTCCTTCTTGGTATTTATGCGTTGCACGTAATCAAACTGACCTTGAAACTCACCTGTGATTAAAGGGAGTATGAAGGCTGTTGGGCCGGGTTTAGCTGCTGGGCCTCAACCGGGCAGCCAGCACCGCGCCGGGTGACTTCCAGGGCGCACCTTCCAGCAGATCAGCGGCCAGCCGGTCAAATTGGGCAGCAAGGGCGCTCAGTCCTCCAGTGCGGCCCTCGTCTTGAGCGGTCAACGCCTGCCACACCACGCCCGCCCAGTACCTACGGCGCTCCGGTTCGCACAGCGCGGCGGCAATCTGTGAAGCCAGCCGTCCAACAGCGCGGGGCCGTTTCGAGCCGTGCAGATGCCAGAGGGCAGCGAGGCCGTCTAGCGCGTCTCTCAGGCCAGCAGGTGTGGGCATGTCCCTACTGGATGGTAGCGGGGCGTTTTGTACGCCTGGAACAGCGGCGCGTCGTTTTGCAGTGGCGTAGAGCATTTCCGGTTCAGCACTGGAAGAGAGTAGTAGGGACATTTCCGCAGCAGCGCCGGTTTTGCCGATCACGTCCGCCTCAAAGTCTGGTCTCCAGTTGTGCTGCCACTCCTCCGCCGTGACTCTCGGCGGGTCGGCGCGGGTATCTGTTCGCACGGCCCACAGCGAACCGTCCCACAGATTGCGAAGGCCCACGCGCTGAGCATGGCCGCCCTGGTCGATCAGGCCCGCCCGCTCTAAGCCAGCAGCGAGGCGGCGCAGGTGACGCGGCGTGAAGCCCAGCACCCCGGCCACCGTCACGGCGGGCAGGTGGAAGGTGATCTGAGAGGGCAGCGCGGTATGGCCCCGCTCACGGCCCAAGTCGAGCGCCAGACGGTGCAAGAAATTCCACAGCACCGCTTCACCCACTTTGAGCGGGCGGCCAGACCTTACGGTGTCGGCGTTGGGGTAGGTGGCCAGCACTCGCGGCGCGGCGGGCGGGGCCGTGCGGTTCATAGAAACGCCCAGGCGGGGCAACGCGGCGGCGCGGGCGGCATTGTCGGCGCGGGTCTGCTGCTGCCAGCGGGTGATGCTTGCAGGCGCGGCGGGCGCAGTGTTGGTGGTGGTGGTTTGGATGACTGCGACGCGGGCGCGGTCAAGTACGGCGGTCAGTGAGAGAGATAGCAAGGCTGAATACCCCTTTTCACCCGTCCACAAGTGGTTTATGCTTGTGGTTCAGGGTCACACCCTGGCCGATAAACGCCGCCCGTATCCCGCAAAAGATAGGCGGCGTTTGCTTTGCCTAGTGTTGATCTCAGATTACAACCTTTGAGCAGGGGAAGCGGCGCAGCGCAATCAATCAACCGAGCGCAGCACGTCTAGGCGCAGTAACACATCAATCATCTTTTGATTGAGCGTGCGGGCTTCTCCATCGGCGGTGGTCAGTCGCCACAACTTCCCAATGCGTTCAAGGTTTCCACCGTCCTTAAGCTGTTGAACGATCAGTCCATGATGTGCGGCCTTCTCGCTCGGTATACCTGAGCCCAATTCAAGGCGTATTGGCGTAGGCGAGTGCTCATGCTCAGTGCTGGTGGCTACAAGGTGGGCGGCGGCGAAGATGGCCCCACGCTCGGCAGCGCTTAAGCCAGCAGCCCACCTAACGGCGGCTGTATGGCTGCGTATCCTCATGGTCTGGGTCGTCTCGCCCTCTCGCAGCGGCGTCACTCCCAGATTCTCAGGCTTAGGTCTGAGGTTGGCGTAAATTGACTTTGGCACGACTCAAGCTACCGCCGCGTTACACGGTGGGTCAAATGACGTCACACGGTGAAACAACGGTAAAACAGCACTAACTATTATTAGTGTTAATCTCTCAGGAATAAAACCGTTTATACCTGACTATTTCTGCGGCATGAAGCCTCTCAAACGTCCATTCGAGAACGCTGATTGGATAAGATGGCTAGGATGCCCGTTGACCTTGTTGAACTTGCCTCGAATGGAGACTGGCCTCTAGTACGTGAAGCCCTCCTGGGTGAATCGTACTCGGTAGGGGTCTTATCCTTAGCATTGACGCGAGCTGTCAATTATGAACATCTGGAGATGTCCCGGCTACTCATTGATACAGGTGCTGACCCAAATTTCTGCTTCGAGGACCAGATTCCTGCGCTGTTTGTCGCAGTTCAGACCTTCTCGCTTCCCATCGTAGAACTGTTATTAACGCATGGTGCAGATGTAAATCTGCGTATGCAGGGCGGTTATACACCGTTGATGATGGCCGTGGACGCTATAGCCGACTATTCCTATCAGTCGAATGGACCTCTTGATCTTGACCTTGTGCTCTTTTTGCTCGCGCAAGGAGCTGACCCAGTCCTAAGGGATGACAGGGACAAAACAGCAGCTGACGTAGCTCGAAGTTATGGGTGGGCTGAGGCTGTACAGGTTCTGGAAGCTCATATGGCTTAGATATTTCTTCTCACAGAAACGTGCCACCCCAACAGGTGTTACACCCCTCGCCGGAGCGTCTGAGAGGTGTAACAAGATGGCTTAACCCTGCCCTCCTCAGCCTCGATAGACCTCGTTGGTGTGGAACCTCAGCCGCTCGCTGCTGACCAGTGGGTAGCCGGGTTGCGGCGCGGCCAGCTGCTGACCTTCCAGGGCGTAGTAGTGCCGACCGTTCTCGAACTCGCTGCGGATACGCGGGCTAACAATCAACCGCCGCTCCTCGGGCTCGATGGTGATGTACCCGGAATCGTAGAGGCGATGCAGATCACTTCGGAGAAGTAAGCCGTTCTCGATGGCGTGCGGCCCGCCACGGCCATACGGCTGCACATGCGCCGCCTCGAGTACCGGCAGCGTCTTCTCCCCCGTAATAGCGCAGCGGCGGCTGTAGGCTTCGGTGACGAGGGCACGGAAGCTACGTTGACCCAGTCGGGGCCGGACGAGCTGCGGCTGACCGTAGCGGGGCGTCTCGATGGCAGCGAGGGTGGCCGGTGCTGGGTCGGTGACTTGCAAGCGCAGGCGCTCGGCGACCTGGTCATAGAGTGCGCGGCCTTCGGTGTCATCGGTGCTGTAGCCCTTGCCCGAGACGATGTTGAGTTTGAAGCTCTCAGGAATCGGAAACCACTGTTCACGTGGGAAGAAGAACGGTTCGGCCAACAGGATGCAGGTGATGCTGGGATTGGCCTCCTGGGTCGCGTGTCCCTGCTTAGAGCGGTACTTGGCGACTCGCTGCTGGACGGTCAGTAGGTCTCCAGCACCGTTGGCGACGCCGAATGCCTTCCAAGCCAGACTCACAGGCAAGAGCAGTGTGCGCGTGAAGAAACCGCCCCCAACGATGAAGTTGTGAGGGGCATGCAGCTTGAAGAGGAACAAGTCACCCTCCCTCAGCAGCTGGAAGGAAGCTCCGCTTGGCCGCCAGAAGTTGACTTCGGCCAGGTGAGACTGAGCAGCGAGGTAACTGAACCAGTCATCATCGGTAACCCCCACGTAGAGGCGCATAGTCTAGGGTAGCGTGAAGGCCTGCCAAAGTGTCAAGTCAGAGTGTCAAGCTAGACTCTTAGACTTGAATTTGAAAGTGTCAGATAAACCGGAAAACGAGCCTAATCTGACACCTTTTAGCCGTTTTTGAAGTGTCAGGTTGAGGTATACCCCATCCTGACACTCTGCCTGCCAGACCTCGCGTGTATGCAGCGGGCCGAGCAGCTGCTGAACTGTCCAAGCCTCCTTGTCAAAACCTCGGAAACTCCGCTAGCGTTCCGCTCTAAACTGAGGCATGGGCCTGCGCACGCAAGGATATGAACGGATCGGGGATACCTTCACGTCGGCAGTTGAGGCAGGTGACGGGCCGCCGACAGTTCAGCAGCGAGTGAACCAGAGAACCGAGCGGCGTTATTTCGTTAGGGTGCCGGTTGAAGCGTGCTGGGCGTTACCGGTGGCGAGTTTGGCGGCCAGTGTGAAGGCGCGGCGGCGCACTGCGGGCGAGTTGGAAGCGCTTACCGATATCGTGGCGCGGGCGGCTGTGGATTGGAACCCAGAAGCAAATACATTCCGGGTCGTCTCCAGCTTGGACACTGAGTTAGAGCCGGGCTGGAACCGGGTGCAGCTCACCACAGCACCCACCGGGCGATCTGCGGCGCGGCTCTGGCTCGTCTGTCCTCGCTGTGCAGGCCGCGTGGGGGCCGTCTACGCCTCTCACTGGAATGCAGCGGGGGGCGAAGTGGACGCGCCGCTGATCGGGTGCCGGACGTGTTTGGGCTTGACCGACGGAAGCAGGCAGCAACACAAAACGTTGGCTTGGTCGTACGAGGTCATGGGCCTGAGCCGTCCCACACCGGGTAAGGCTTATCGCCCTCGCCGCGCCGCCGCGATTAGACGGGCCGTCGGCGTGTTTGACCGTCGCTGGGCTAGGGCGTTGCGGGCCGTTGGGATTGAGATTTAACCAAGGCTGGGATTTCTACAGCACCGTCCAATACAGCTAATTTACCCCCCCCCTAAAGCCCCTAGCCCCGGTCATCTCCAAGCGTGCCGAGCGGGTCTAGGCTCAGGGGTGCCGGGCATGGCCCTCATAGCCGGGCCGGGCCTAGTTGCCTGACGGCAACCTCTCCAGTCAACCTGCCCGCTGTTGATGATTGGAAGGTCGTCGCCGGGTCTGTCGCTTACCTCGTTAGCGCTGACGCTGATGCGGGGTGGGTTGGAATCTCCCTGATATACGCCGGGTCTGATGCGGAATTGTGGTGGGTGAAATTGGGGGTCTGGGCATTTGAAACACGTAGTTGACATTGAGGGCAGATTCAGGCCGGGCGCACTAGGGCCATATCTGGCTTGAGACGCGGAACGTTGTAAGTCCAGCTCAGCGAAGGCAGGCGATGATCTGCGCGAGCGGTGCGGTAGTCGATGACGGCGGCGGCAAGTAGCAGCGGGTCGGGTTTGCCGTAGCGCTGTGGGCCGAGTTTGACCATGCAGGCGCGGGCGTCTCCAGGCTTGCTCAGATAGCCCAGCAAGCGGCGGTAATCGGCGTCAGTGGGTTCAACATCCTTCACCGAGCTGTGGGGGGGCAACAGCAGCAAGGCATCAGCAGCACCCAACAAGTGCAGGTGCAGGCCGCACTCCGGGCCGCGCTCCAGCTTCGCCCAGACGGGCCACTTGCCGAACACGGCGTGGCTCACCGTTCGGGCGTTCTTGTTTACCGCTGGGTCGTAGAGCGCGGCGGGTGTGGACTTACCGAGCTGCACCGTCACTAGTTTTAAGCGGTGGTCAGTCGCTGAGAGCAGGCGGCAAGCGAGGCCGGCACCGTGACCGAACATCTTGCCCGCCCGCTTGCCGCGCAGATAGGTGCTGTCTTGCAGATCGTCGGGAATGAAGTCAGACGGCAAAGCAGCGCCGCCGCGCTTGCGCTTCTCCAAGCGTTCAGCGCGGCGGCGCAGCAGGGCAACCCCTTCAAGGGAACGGCGGGCGGTGGGTTCGGCGGGCGCGTCGCTGCCCACAGCCTTCAGTGGTCCAGGTCAGTAGGCGGGCGGTACGGCTCAATCAGAGTCAAGCCGTCGGCGCTGCTGTGAGCAACTAGGGTCACGGGGCGCGGCGTGAAGGCGGGCAGGTCGTCGGCGGCGCTGGTGGCAACGGTGGCCGGGTCGT
>NZ_VKDB01000058.1 GCF_007280555.1 Deinococcus detaillensis
CCCCCGTGAACCACTTCGGAAGGAGTGTCATGCCCAAGTTTGACAGGGGGAGCAGCAAGCTGCTCCCCCTGTCAATGGCCAAAGTCGAGCTAAGCGCACTTACACCACCTCTTCTCAGTGAGGCAAGGTCCAAGGGAAAACTTGACTTATACGTTAGACTGTAGTTGCTTCGCTGTAGGGCACCTCCCGCTTCGCCGGAACTGAGGCTCGCCTGTGAACATCTGACCGAGTGGATCGGCTCGCCCATTGAAGGCTTGCCCGCCGACTGTTTCGTTCCAAGCTCTCCGAGGAGCCAAATGATGCGTAGTGCCAAAATGTTCACTGCCCTGCTGACCTTAACTTTTATCGCTCAGGCCGCGGCCCAGACCCTGACGGTGGGTCTGGACTCCGATGTAGTCAAGCTCGATCCGGCGCTGTCGGCTGCGGCTGTAGAACGTCAAGTGCTTTACCAGATATTTGACCGCTTGGTTGACGTAGACGACAATCTGAAAATTGTTCCTTCCGTTGCTAAAAGCTGGAAAATCAGCAAAGACGGCCTGACTTATACCCTGACGCTTCGTAGCGGCATCAAGTTCCACGACGGCACGCCTCTCGACGCGGCGGCCGTCAAGTATTCGTTGGAGCGCAACATGACGCTCGACGGCAGTTCGAGAAAAAACGAGTTGGCGGCCGTCAAGAGTGTGACGGTGGTCAATCCCACCACCGTCCGCCTCGATCTGAGCGCGCCGTTCGGACCGCTGCTCTCCATTCTGGCTGACCGCGCTGGCATGATCGTTTCTCCGACGGCGGCCAAAGCAGCAGGCGCTGACTTTGGCCGCGTTCCGGTGGGCAGCGGTCCATTCAAGTTCGTTAACCGCGTGGCGCAGGATAACATCACCCTGAACGCCTTCGATGACTACTGGGACGGCGCGCCCAAAATCGATAAGCTCGTCTTCCGTCCCTTCGCCGATGGGGACGTGCGCTACGCCAACCTGCTCTCAGGCGGCGCACAGGTGATTGTTCTAGACGCCAAAGATGTCACCAAACTCGAGGCCAATACCCGCTTTGAGGTTCTTGATATTCCCACCTTGGGATTTCAGGGCATCTGGCTCAACACGACCCGCCCGCCCTTCAACAACAAACTCGTCCGGCAGGCCGTGGCGGCAGCAATTGACCGTAGCGCCGTGAGCAGCGTTGTCTTTCGCGATCTCGCCAAACCGTCAGCAGGGCCGTTTCCGCCTGGAACGCCCGCCAACAGCACCAGCATCAAGGTTCCTGTTCAGAACATCGCCGAAGCCAAAAAGAAATTGCAGCAAGCTGGGCAGAGTAACCTCACCTTCACCATGATCGCTGGGACGGGCACTGTGACCACCCTGCTTACGCAAGTGTACCAGGCAATGATGGCCCAAGCCGGTATCAACATGAAAATCGAACTGCTTGAGAGTGGCGCTCTGAGCAGCCGCGCCACGACCTACAACTTCGACGCGGCGTTGCTGAACTGGAGCGGCCGGGTGGACCCTGACGGCAACATCTATGACTGGGTGCGAACGGGCGGAGCGTACAACTACGGGCGCTACAGCAACAAAGATGTTGACGCCCTGCTCGCTAAGGCCAGGCTGCAAAGTGCCATGAGCGCCCGCAAGGCCACCTACAACGTGGCGCTCGGTAAGGTTCTCGACGACATGCCCTACATCTGGGTGTACCACCAGAACCTGCTCTACGGTGTGACGAAAAACCTGAGCGGTCTCAAGCCCAGCCCTGACGGTATCCTGCGGTATAAAAACGTGAGCTTGAAATAATTTCCTTATCTTTGGCTCTTTTACAATCCGGAACAATTCTGTTGAGTCAAGTTTTCGGTTACTCCTATTACTCTGTTTTCATAATCACGCTTACTCCTTTTGAGCTGCGGGAACGGATACCTGCGCGACCGCCTCGAGTTCGAGGGCGACACCGAAATGAAGGGCTGGGACGGGCACGATACACCGGGCCGGTCGGTGGTCACCCATCCAATTGGCATAAAGGGCGTTGAACTGTCCCCAGAGCCCAACGTCTGTCAGGTAGACCCGAACCTGTGCCAGCTGACGGCGGCTGCTCACGCAGCCTGTCAGCACCTCGTCCAAGTTGTGGAAGACCTGCGCCACCTGAACCTTGAACGGTTCGTCGGCAAGCGTGTTACCAGCAGGATCCACCGGCAGCAGACTGGAAATGAAGGCCAGTCCGTCGACGCCGAGTGGAACGAGCAGGATGTCAAGAGGACCGACCTCCTCGAACAATTCCTTGGCGACCGTGCCTTGATCCGCCATCACCTGCAGGTGATCGTAGGGCGGAACCAGGGTTAAGCCACGCTCGTGAGCGAGGCGCTGGCCGATGGCCTCCCGGTCCTCGGTGGCGCGGTCGTACAGCACCACCTCTGCACCGTGCCCCCGGGTGGCCTCAAGCTTGATGGTGGGGGCGTCGGCTGGCGTCACAATAACCGCCGGGATGCCGAGCAATTTTGCTGCCAGCGCAATTCCCTTGGCGTGGTTGCCCGATGAGAACGCCACCACACCTAGACGGCGCTGCTCTGGCGTGAACTGCGCGAGCGCGTTGTACGCCCCCCGGAACTTGAAGGCTCCCATCCCCTGGAAGGGGTAATGCTCCATGAAATCCTTCAAGCGGCGTTGCGAGCCTTTGCCGTCTCAAGCAGTTTAGCCCAGGAACAGGCATAGCCCAAGGTGGAGTGCAGCCGAATGCGGTTGTACCAGCCCAAAAATCTGTCGGCTCCATCCCGTAATTCCTGAATCTTACGGAACTCCTCACGGAAGACGAACTCATATTTCAGCGGGTCTTACCCACTTTTGGTGCTACGGGCCCGCCATGCAGTTGACAGGTGATTAGCCTGACACTTTGGTATGGAGACCGCACTGCATTTGCTCCCCGATTGTCCTGGCTTGACGCTGAACTCACCATACTTTGATGCTTCTCAGCAGGAAGTTCACCTCCATATCGAGATCAACGATATTGGCAGTCCGTGTCCGCGATGTCAGATCAACTCCCGTGCGCTACACAGTCATTATGTGCGGCAGGTCAAAGACCTGCCGTGGGGTGAATGGACGGTACATCTGTCAATCACCGCACATAAATACCGGTGCCGCATGCCAGATTGCCCTCAACAGGTCTTCTGCCAACGACTCCCGATAATGGTCGCTCCCTGGGCCAGACGAACGCTGCGGCTCGCCGAAGGTCAGCGTCAGCTTGGTCTGGCCTTGGGTGGAGCTGCTGGTGCTCGCCTCGCGGTAAAGCAACGCACGTCGGTGAGTCGCAGTACGCTGCTGCGCTTGGTCCGTTCGGTGCCCTGCCCCATCTTCACGACGCCTCGGGTTCTTGACATTGACGATTGGGCGATGCGGAAACGGCAGCGGTACGGGACGATTCTGGTCGATCTCGAAACACGGCGACCCGTCGCTCTGCTCGCTGATCGCAAAGCAACGACGCTTCACGTGTGGTTGGAGGCTCACCCAGGGGTTGAGATCGTAACCCGTGACCGATACAAAGCCTTTGCCGATGGGGTGAGTGGCGGCGCACCGCAGGCCCAGCAGGTGCTTGACCGCTTTCACCTGATGCAGAACCTGACTGGGGCGCTTGAAAAAGTCTTCGGTCAATCCAGAATGGCGCTGGAAACGGTCCTGGTGCCGGAAGGGGCGACCCCCCTTCCGGTCGCCCCGCTGCTCGCGGTTCATGACCTCAGTTGCAACCCAGTTATGCCCCTCACCGCAGCACTCCTGGTGCCGCCGGGGTTGCCGACCATATCATCGAAAACCCGGAGACAGCGAAGGATTGAACGCTACGAGCAGATCAAAGCGTGGCACGCTCAGGGTTGGACGATCAGGGTTGGACGATCAGCGCGATCGCTCGTCAGCTTGGGATTGATCGCCGCAGCGTCCGTCGGGCGATCCAGGCCGATGCGTTTCCAGAATTCACGCGCCGAGCCCGGAAACTTGACCCTTACAAAGCGCATCTGATTCAACGCTGGAATGAAGGCTGTCGAACAGGACCTATCTTGTTTGCAGAATTACAGACCCTGGGATATCAGGGCCAACGGACCGCTGTGGGCATTTATCTTCAGCGGCTGCGGCAAGCCCAAGGCTTGCCCAAACGATCGAGAAACGCTCATCCCGATCATCCCCTCCAGCACGTTAATGTGGGCTTGCCCCGATTTTGCGTAGTTGAGGTTAAGCGGCTGTAGCTTGGCGTTCGAAGTCGGCGGGTGTTAAGTAGCCCAGAGACGAGTGGCGGCGCTGGCGGTTGTAAAACACCTCAATGAACTCGAAAATGGCTTGCCTGGCAACCGCTCGGGTTTCGAAGATCGTCTCGTCGAACAGCTCCCGTTTTAGGGAGCTGAAAAAGCTCTCCACAACGGCGTTGTCCCAGCGTTCCCCTTTGCGACTCATACTGCACCGCGCCCGAATCTGAACCAGTGCAGCTTGAAACGAATGACTCGTGTACTGGGTGGATTCAAGCGGTCATCGCAACAGCAGTGTCAACCCCGTGTAGTGCGCGTTCAAAGGCCTCATGAGGGGTCTGCCACCCCAGAACTTTGCGGGGTCTGGCATTTAGCGTCTTCGCTACAGCCTCTAAGTCGTCTGCGCTGTGCAGGCTCAAATCCGTGCCTTTCGGAAAGTATTGGCGTAAGAGGCCATTGGTATTTTCGTTTGTTCCTCTCTGCCAAGGGCTTCGCGGTTCGCAGAAATAGATGCCCACCCCCGTTTCCAGGTGCAGTTGTTCATGCTGACTCATTTCCGCACCCTGATCCCAAGTCAGTGAGCGGCGGAGCTGGGGGGGCACGGTGGTGATCATCCGGGCAATGGCTTCCCGAACGGCCTGAGCACCGTGGCCAGCCAGGGCTGGCCCGTTCTTCACCGGTGACTCCAGACCATGTTCCGGCATCTGGGGCAAGTGAAGCAAGAGGGTGAAGCGCGTGGTGCGCTCCACAAGTGTGCCTATAGATGAGCTGCCCAACCCGAGGATGAGATCCCCCTCCCAGTGTCCGGGCACTTCCCGGTTCGTCACTTCCTCTGTACGCGCCTTGAGCATGACCTCGGGAACGACAAACGTTTTGCCGGGGCTGCACCGGCGTGCCCGCGGCACGCGCAGGGTTCGGCCCATCCGGAGGCAGGCAGTTAAGTCGCGGCCCAACGTGCCACGACCTTCGATATACAGCGCCTGGTAAATGGCCTCGTGACTGATGCGCATGGTGGCGTCATCTGGGAAGTCGAGCCGCAAGCGCTGGGCGATTTGCTCTGGACTCCATGCCGTTGTCCAGCGACGATCTTGTCGCCGCCCATGACGGCGGCCTTTCCAAAGCACTGTTGGTCCAGGAATCGGCGTGCCAGTGGCAAAGACCAACATACCTGACAAACGATCTTCGACATACGTTTTCAGCACCTTGTTGACCGCCAATTTCGCGGGCTTTGGACGCCGGGCGGCACGTTCGGCGTGCCATTGTGCGGTGGTGGCTCGGTAGGCTAGACCGCCGCCACGGGTGGCGGCGTTGCGCTGGACCTCACGTGAAATCGTGGACGCCGCCCGACCCAGTCGGCGTGCAATCTCACGGATGCCGAGTTGTTGCGCTCGGGAGAGTGCGATCTCTTCGCGCTCTGCAAACGACAAACAGCGCCCAGAAAGGGG
>NZ_VKDB01000059.1 GCF_007280555.1 Deinococcus detaillensis
CGCACAATGCTGCTGGCTGGAAAAACAACAGGATCGGGTCAAGGCGTTGACAGGCTTCCACTAGTGGCCAAAGATAACGAATTAATCGGAATCCGTATAACAGGTAGCCCTTTTGAGGCTCCCTCCCCTGCTCCTGTGTGAGCTGATGAGGATGTATGGCTGTTAACGCCAACAGAGGCTGATATGCGTCGGCTGCTTTCCCCTATCCAATGGGTAGATGCCTTGAGGTTCGGTGAGTGCCGCCTGTGTAATTGTCCTTTACGGTGCATTGCCCGCCATTTTGACTGTATAGAATTCTGAAATTATATACTTTTGTGAGTATAAAGATATACGATGCTAGAGACGAACGAGTAATTTCATCGTTCCATCTGTGCAAAATGGCGAGTAGTCAAAAAGATGCACAGTTGTACTTTTAGCTCAGCAGAAGTACAACTGTGCGCTCGGATGAAATTCTAGCTGTACAGCTTTGCTTAATCGAGTTTTTGGGCAACATTGGGGAGGCCGTTTGTCATGCATGAACCTACTTGAGGTTCCCCCCGTCGTCGGTCCAGTCCAGTTGCACTCCAAATCTTATCTCAGCCCGCCTGATTCAGGCGGGCGAATGAACGAGGCGGATGGTTATTGAGCTAGCTGTGTAGGCGCACCTCGTTGTCATCCCGATGCCAAGCTGCCACGACCAAGAGTTTATTCGGAAAATATGTAGACTAATGGTATGACGACGACACAGCCTCACCAAGCGCAGATTGATGAGCAAGAAACTATCTGGGAAGTGCCAGATGCCCTCTGGACACGCCTTGAACCGCTCCTGATTGGGAACCGGACAAAAGTCAGCGGCAGGTAAAAAGACTGTGTAGGAGAGTGTCAACGTGATCAGGCGACGCATCTTTTGGCTGTGAATGGGCGATCAAATATGCATTGGCGAGTCGGAGCAGCCCCAGGAGCAAGATTTTCTTGCCTGGCGGTCTGTTTTTATGGGGGACATAGCCGCCCAGATGAGCCAGCAGTTGAAGTTGTGGGGCATCAAGCGACTCGCTGAGATCGAACACGAACGAGGCCGCAATCCAGGCCAGCGCGACCAGGGTTCGGAGGGCGTCAAAGTCGAGTATTTGGACCTGTTCCCAGCCGATCGCAGATTTGGTCCACGAGAAGACCTCTTCCACGTCCCAACACCAGTACAGCTGTAAAGATGGAAGCTACACGGCCTATCATTGGGATGGACAGCCTCGTTCGGCTCGCTCGCTTCCTCCACCGCAGCGGAGCTGCGGCTCCTTTACAGGACGGTCACTTATGCCCGGACCCAATCTCCCCCCCCGCCGACCCTCTGGCTGAGCTTGTCCCCAGCACGTCAACAGTGCCTTTTACAAGCGCTGGTTCGGCTGCTGGAACGGCAACTGCGGTCGACCGACCTGAACAAGACGCAGGAACCTCATGACGGCGCTCACTGACCTGCGGCGCCATCACAAGATCGAGGTGAATCACCTCGATCGGCTGGCCACCGTTTATGTGCGCCAGTCCACGCTGGCCCAACTTCAGCACCATCAGGAATCCACTCGGTTGCAGTGCGCGATCGTCCACCACGCCGCTGACCTGGGCTGGGCCCCCGACCGTGTGCTGGTCATCGACGACGACCAGGGCAAATCTGGAACGACTGCGACTGGTCGTCCAGGCTTCACCCGTCTGGTGACCGAGGTGAGCCTCGGTCACGTCGGTCTGATTCTCGGCATCGAGATGAGCCGTCTTACCCGCTCGAACCGCGACTGGCACCATCTTCTGGAGGTGTGCGCCTTGTTCCAGACGCTGATCGGGGACGCAGATGGGATCTACAACCCGGCTGATTACAACGACCGTCTGCTGCTCGGCCTGAAAGGCACCATGAGTGAAGCGGAACTGCACATTCTCAAGAACCGGATGCACCAAGGCAAACTCAACAAAGCCCGCCGAGGGGCACTGGGTGCGCCCACGCCGACTGGCTACATTCGTGACGCTTACGGTGAGATTCAGATGGACCCGGACGAGCAGGTGCAGCAGGTGATTCGGCTGATCTTCCGGAAATTCGAGGAGTTGGGGACGCTGCATGCGCTGCTTCATTATCTGGTCGAGCATCAGGTTCAGCTGGGCGTCCGCGATCAGACGCGCGCCGGTGGTGGTCTGTTGACGTGGCGCCGACCGAACCGGATGACCCTGCAGAATCTGCTGCACAACCCGATGTACGCTGGAGTGTATGCATATGGCTGGCGGCAGACCGACCCCCGGAAAAAGCTCGCTGGGCGAAGCTCGACGGGACGGGTCACGCTCCCGCCGGATCAGTGGCATGTCCTGCTGAGAGATCATGTCCCTGCCTACATCAGCTGGGAGCAGTACCAGGAACATGTCGCTCGAATGGCCGCCAATCGCAATGTCGCGTTGTTGTCGGGTGCCCCGAAACGGGGCACCGGGCTGCTCAGTGGTCTGCTGATCTGCGGGCACTGCGGACACCGGATGGTCATTTCCTACCAGAACGCACCCGCAGGCGGAGCGGCGCGCTATAGCTGCACACGACAGGTCACGGATTACGCAGGCCCCTCCTGCTTTAGCTGCACAGGGATGCCAGTGGACCGCTGGGTCACGGCCCAGTTGCTCGATGCCCTGACATTTGCCAGCGTGGCGTTGTCGCTGGAAGCACAGTCGACGTTGAACCGGGACCGAGAGGCGCTGGACCGGCACTGGCACGCTCACCTGGAGCGGGCAAAATATGAGGCAGCGCGTGCGGCCCGACAATATCAGGGGGTGGAGCCAGAACACCGTCTCGTCGCGCGTTCCCTGGAACGTGCCTGGGAGCAGGCTCTGGAGGCGGAGCGAACCTTGAATGAGGAGTACGAGCGCCATGTACAGCTGCGACCTCGGCAGCTGAGCACCGACGAGATCTGTCAGGTACAGACGCTTTCAACGGCCTTACCCACGTTGTGGTCGGCGTCGACCACAACCATGCAGGATCGTAAGGAGATCCTGCGGTTGGTGATCGGGCGGATCATCGTCTGGGGAGACGTGAACACTGAACGGATGGATGTGCGCATTGAATGGCAGGGTGATCACGTGACCTAGTTCGTCCAGTGGCCCGGCTCGATCAGGTCAGCACCTACGTGGAGGTGTGTCAACGGGTGGAAGCTGGGATAACGCAAGGAAAAACGGTACTGGACGTCACCGACGAATTGAACGCGGCCGGGCTGCGTCCACCGAAGCGGCGGACTACCTGGAATGTGGCTCAGGTTCGGAGTCTCGCTCAGCGTTTAGGGCTACAGTTTTCAAAGGGGACGGATGGACGTGCCGTCCCTGCACGGCGTCCCCCGCGAGCGGGGGACTAGTGGACGCTCGATGGGCTGGCCCAGGCGCTGAAGATGCCAGTTGTGACGTTGTACACCTGGCTCCGCCGGGACATCGTGAAGGGCGAGCAACTGGAACGTGGTGTAACTTGGCGTATCTGGGCGGACGACGCTGAGGTTCGTCGACTCCAAGCCTTGAGAGCTGAACCGATAGGCGCTCGATGCCACCGTCGGTGGATCGACAAGGCCACTTCGATGATGGACACACTGGAGGTTCGAGATGTATCACCGTAGTCGTGTTGGCCCGTCTCAATGCTTCAGCGTTGTAGATAAAGCCGCACGACACCTCCAGCAGCCCCCACCGCGTCGGTGGGGGTGTTGGTGAGCAGCAGCCAACCTTGCTCCTGGCCGTTCTTGAGTGGCACGCTGAACTCCAGCTTGACCACGTTGAGCTTCAGTCGTCCACCATCGACGAACACTTCACGGCTGCGGATCTGTGCGGAGGTAGGCCGCCACTTGACCTTGCCATCGGTCACGACGGGACGCTTCATCTCGAACTAGTCTTGCACGCTGGCATGACCGGCAGCACCGACTAGAGGGAGTTCAATACTGGTTGGGGTCAGCCGGGTCTTGCGCTGGTCGTGCTTGACCCGAATCACAAACTGGATCTGGACCCGCACCAGCAGCCGGATCAGCTTGAGGTCGTCAAAACCCCGATCCAGCACGAAGATAATCCGCCCGACCCCTGCGGCCCGCAGCGCTTGCACGATGCGCTTGATTGCGTCGATGATCACCGTATTGGCGCTGGTAAAGCCTGGCGCTTTAGGGCTGTAGAGCGTGTGGTAAAGCAGAGTCCGACGCCCATCGGGCGTCAGGCCAATGGCGTTCAGGGTCGGATAGCCAGAGACCGGGTGACCGTCGAGCGAGCGGACCGTCGAGAGATGTTCGAGTGCCTGGCTGTGGGGTTTGCGGAGGTCGGAGCCGTCCATGACGACGACCACCTCATCCTGACCTGCCAGACGCTGAGCGCCCAAGGTCGTCAGCCGATCTTCCAGCGTCTCAGGTCGCAGATCGGCGCGTTGATGTTCGTGATGGACCAGACGCCGCAAGCGGCGTTCGGCATGGGGAGCCGCCCCCGTACTGGGGGCAGCTCGCGCCATCTGGCTCAGTTGCGTCGACCCACTCGCCAGAATGCCGCCCAGCGCGGCCTGAAAGCTGCGGTAAAGGCGCAGATCCCGGAACAGGTCACGGTACGGATGCGTTTGCGTTTCGATGAAACTACGGTCCAATACACAGGGCATCATTCCCCCGGTATACAGACTTTTGTCCGGATCCCAATCCTGATCATTGACAAACCACGCAAGAAGTCTGGGCGTCCCCCACAGGATGCCCGTTCCATTTTCAACGGTTTAATCTGGCTAGCCCGTACCGGCAGTCAATGGAGTCAATTCCCACGGCGCTACTCTCCGGTCTCTACGGCTCACGAGCGCTTCAGCGCTTGGGTGGAACATGGCTGTCTCAGACGGGCGTGGGCGGTGATCCTCGAGGAATATGGCGAGGAACTCGGCATCGATTGGGAGTGGCAAGCCGCCGACGGGAGCATGGTCAAAGCGCCGTTGGGAAAAAGGGGGCCT
>NZ_VKDB01000060.1 GCF_007280555.1 Deinococcus detaillensis
CAGATCCTGTTCTCTCAGCGTCCCAGCCATGCGCCACAGCTTAACAGCAGCACCCTCGTCCTTGGACGGGAGCGCCGGAAGCCGCTAATCAGATACCATCAATGCTTAGCCCTGCGGCACCGCGCACGAACCGTCTTCGCAGCCTTCCGCGTCTGCTGCACCGATCAGTTGCAGCGGCGCTTGCTCGTTCCAGACCTGCTTGAGAGCGCTCAAGATCGTCCCCGGGGCCTGCGCTCCGCTGACGCCGTACTTGTTGCCCAATACAAAAAAGGGCACGCCGCTGATGCCGTAAGCCTGGGCCTGTGCTTCGTCGCTTCTTACCGCTTCGGCGTAGGTTTGCTGCTCCAGAACGGTGCGAACTTCATCAGCGTTCAGGCCGACTTCAGCACCCAGTTTCACCAGCGTGTCGAGTTGGCCCAGGTGCTGGCCCTCGCTGAAGTAGGCAAGGAGCAGCCGTTCCTTCATGGCGTCTTGCAAGCCGTGTTCGGCGGCAAAGTGAATGAGTTGGTGCGATAAGAAGGTGTTGGCGGGCTGGGCCTGATCGAAGTGGTACTCCAGTCCGACTTTGGCGGCAGTCTGGGTCATGCTGTCCAGCATTCCTTGAGCTTCGGCGGCGCTGCGTCCGTACTTGCTGGCGAGGCCGTCGCGCATGGCATTGGGGCCACTCGGCTTACTCACCGGTGCAGAAGGATCAAGCTCGAAGCTGTGCCAGACGACTTCTACTTTGTCTTTGCCTTCAAACTGCTCAAGCGCCTGTTCAAAGCGCCGCTTGCCGATGTAGCACCACGGGCAGGCGATGTCCGACCAGATGTCTACTTGCAGGCGTTGGGCGGCGGGCGGATTCAGAAGTTGAGTCATACCCGCATTGTCTCGTAACTGCTGCCTGAGTGGGGGAAGGGGGGTGACAATGTAAAGCAGTTTGGTTTATTTGAATTTATGAAAACTGAATCTTTATCTGCTAACTAGAAGGTTTATACAAAGATGACGACGTATCCAGCTGACTAGATTTCCCTCGCAGCCTGCCTCTCGGTGCTGTAACTTACCTTCCCGAGTTGCCAGCTTAAAGTGCATTACGCTCTCGATTTTCTGCATAACCATACATCTCCCCTACCACCCCGCCGCCCATCCATGCCATACTCTATTTTTGGAATGCCTAAGCGAACTGACCTTCAAACGATTCTGATCCTCGGCAGCGGCCCTATTCAAATTGGGCAGGCTGCCGAGTTTGATTATTCCGGCACTCAGGCCCTCAAAGCACTCAAGAAAGAGGGCTACCGCGTGGTGCTGGTCAACAGCAATCCGGCGACCATCATGACCGACCCCGATCTGTCGGATGCGACTTATCTGGAGCCGCTGACGCCCGAATTCGTGGAAAAGGTGATCGCCAAGGAGCGCCCCGACGCCCTGCTGCCCACGCTCGGCGGCCAGACGGCGCTGAACCTCGCCATGGAGCTGCACGAGCGCGGCACGCTGGCCAAGTACGGCGTGGAACTCATCGGCGCGGGTGTGGAGGCCATCAAGAAGGGCGAGGATCGCGAGTTGTTTCAGGCGGCTATGAAGAAAATTGGCATCGAAACCGCCAAGGGAAAGATGGTTCACAGCATGGAAGAGGCCACCGAGTACCAAAAAGAACTCGGCTTGCCAGTGGTCATCCGGCCCAGCTTCACGCTCGGCGGCACCGGCGGCGGCATCGCCCACACCTACGAGGAATTTCTGGAGATCACTGAGGGCGGTTTGCGCGACTCGCCCGTGACGAGCGTGCTGCTGGAAGAAAGCATTCTCGGCTGGAAGGAATACGAGCTGGAAGTCATGCGCGACACCGCCGACACGGTAATTATCATCACGGGCATCGAGAATTTCGACCCGATGGGCGTGCATACCGGCGACTCGATCACGGTTGCGCCCGCCCAGACGCTCAGCGACGTGGAGTATCAGCGGCTGCGCGACATGTCGCTGGCGATCATCCGCGAGATTGGGGTGGCAACGGGCGGCAGCAACATTCAGTTCTCGGTCAATCCTGACAACGGGCGCGTCATTGTCATTGAGATGAACCCCCGCGTCAGCCGTTCCAGTGCGCTGGCGAGCAAAGCCACCGGCTTCCCGATTGCCAAAATTGCCGCGCTGCTGGCAGTGGGTTACCACCT
This sequence comes from Deinococcus detaillensis, assembly GCF_007280555.1. Classification (NCBI taxonomy): domain Bacteria; kingdom Thermotogati; phylum Deinococcota; class Deinococci; order Deinococcales; family Deinococcaceae; genus Deinococcus; species Deinococcus detaillensis. Next base: position 2,145 of record NZ_VKDB01000060.1, read on the forward strand.
CGACGAGCTGCCCAACGACATCACCCGCGTGACGCCCGCGTCGTTCGAGCCGAGCATCGACTATGTGGTGACCAAGATTCCGCGCTTCGCCTTCGAGAAATTCCCCGGCACCTCCGACCACCTGGGCACCCAGATGCGCTCGGTGGGCGAGGTGATGGCGCTGGGCCGCACCTTCAAGGAAAGCTTGCAAAAGGCGCTCAGGAGCACCGAGAGCGACGTGCGCGGTTTGTATACCGAGATGGACGAGGCACAGCTGCGTGACCTGCTGTACCCCAACCCGCGCCGCCTGGAAGCCGTGATCGAGCTGCTGCGCCGTGATTTGAGTGTGGACGAGTTGTTCGACCTGACCCGGATTGACCGCTGGTTCCTGGGGCAGCTTCACGAGATCGTGGCCGCCGAGCGCGAGATTCTGGAACTCGGCCCGATTGCCGAGTGGAAGTACGAATACTGGCGGGAGGTCAAACGGCTGGGCTTCAGCGACGCCCGTATCGGCGAGATCGTGGGTCTGACGGAGTTGGAAACCCGCGCCATTCGCAAGAAGGCCAACGCGCTGCCGGTCTACAAAACGGTGGACACCTGCGCCGCCGAGTTCGAGGCGCACACGCCGTATCACTATTCAACGTATGAATGGGAAGACGAAGTCAAGGCCACCGACAAGCCCAAGATCGTCATTCTGGGCAGCGGTCCCAACCGGATTGGGCAGGGCGTGGAGTTTGATTACGCCACCGTCCACGCGGTGTGGGCCTTGCAGGAGGCCGGGTACGAGACCATCATGATCAATTCCAACCCGGAAACGGTCAGCACCGATTACGACACCGCCGACCGGCTGTACTTCGAGCCGCTGACTTTTGAAGACGTGATGAACATCGTGGAGCACGAGAAGCCGGTGGGCGTGATCGTGCAGCTCGGCGGGCAGACGCCGCTGAAACTGGCGGGCCGATTGGAAGCCGCCGGAGCGCCGATCATCGGCACCAGTCCGGCCACCATCAACGAGGCCGAGGACCGGGCCAGCTTCAACGCACTGTGTGAGCGGCTGGGGATCGCGCAGCCAAAGGGTCTGGTCGCTGAGACACCCGGCGAGGCGCAGAAACTGGCTGCCAAGCTCGGCTTTCCGCTGATGGCGCGGCCCAGTTATGTGCTGGGTGGGCGGGCTATGCGGATCGTGGGCGGCGCGGAAGAGTTGCAGACGTACCTGGACGAGGTCTACGCCGCCGTGGAAGGGCAGCCGAGCATTTTGCTCGATCAGTACCTCTCGGGGGCGCTGGAGCTGGACGTGGACTGCCTGTGCGACGGGAAGACGGCGGTGGTGGCGGGCATCATGGAGCACATCGAGGCGGCGGGCGTGCACAGCGGCGACTCGGCCTGCATCACCCCACCGATCAGCCTCAGCGCCGAGCTGACGCAGACGGTCAAGGACACCACCGAGCGGCTGGCGCTGGCGCTGGGGGTGAGGGGGCTGATGAATGTGCAGTACGCCGTCAAGGACGGCATCGCGTACATCCTGGAGGCCAATCCCCGCGCCTCGCGCACCGTGCCTTACGTGAGCAAGGCCACCGGGCATCCGCTGGCGAAGTACGCGGCCCGCATCGCGGTGGGGCAAACCCTCGCGGACATTGGGCTGACCGAGACGCCGGTGCCCAGCATGTACAGCGTCAAGGAAGTGCATCTGCCGTTCCTGAAGTTCAAGGGGGTGCTGCCGATTCTGGGGCCGGAGATGAAAAGCACCGGCGAGAGCATGGGCATTGACACCGACCCGTATCTGGCCTACTACCGCGCCGCGCTGGGGGCCAAGAGCAATCTGCCGCTGTCGGGCGTGGCGCTGCTGCTGGGTAAGGGGTTAGATGAGGTGGCGGGCGTGCTGGAAGGTGCGGGCCTGAGCGTCATTCGGAAGCAGGACGGGGAGAAATTGCCTGATTTGCTGATTGATGTCACCGGAAGCCAGCTTCTCCGCACGGCGTTAGAGCGCGGCGTGCCGATTGTGAGCACGAAGGAAGGGGCCGAGTGGACGGCGAAGGCAATCACTGGGGCTGTGAGAGCGGGAGAGTTGGGGGTTACGAGTTTGCAGGAGTGGCTACAGTGAAGATTCTATCCGTTTTGATTCACAATTGTAAATCAATTGAAGACACACAAATAATATTTGATGATTATACTTTGCTGGTAGGAGCCAATAATTCTGGGAAGAGCAACATAATTAATTCCATTAGGTTGTTGCTCGGTGATATTAAACCAACTAAGTCAGATATACCCTTGTGGATAAAAGAGGAATGTGATTCTTGGATAGAAGCAAAAATTGAGTTTAGTGAAGAAATCCAAAGAATCATAGGTGAGGGGTATTTCGATGGCTTAATTTGTAAAATACGAAGAGTGGTAAGTTCCACAGACGTTAAATTTAAAACTGGCAAATTATATGCAATATCAGTAGATGGCCTAGAGATCAAGGAGATTATTTCCGGACTCATGGGCGAAGCTATCTATATTCCAGCAATAGCCAACGCGAGCGATCAGATGTATCTGATTAGCGGCTTCCGGCGCTCCCGTCCAAGGACGAGGGTGCTGCTGTTAAGCTGTGGCGCATGGCTGGGACGCTGAGAGAACAGGATCTGC
>NZ_VKDB01000061.1 GCF_007280555.1 Deinococcus detaillensis
AGGTCTGGATGATCCCGCACTGGTCAGCAGCATGGAGCATGGACGGTCCTGGGCTTCAGAAGCCTGGGGTGGCATTGGGCAAGTCAGGCCACTGGGCCTGGAGATGGGCGGCCAGATGCGAGTAGATCTGGCCGTGGTTGGTGGCGTACCGCACCGCGGGCACCCCAGGCGACCGGGGGAGCCACAGATGTTCGCCGACCACGGCAGCGTGCAGCCAACCGGTTCCAAGGGAGGGAATGGGATCACCAGCCAGCGAGTAACTTCGGATCAGGTGGATGACAGCAGCTGGATCGACCAGTCGCCCGGCGTCCTTCAGCACGTCCAGCACTCCCCAACCCAGGGCGGTGGGGCTGAAGGCCAGAACTGGCAGCTTGTTCATCAGGCCAGCGTACTGGGCCAGCCCGCCTCCGAGCGAATGCCCGGTCAGGGTCAGCGGCCCTTCGCGGCCCTCCTGCGACAGTTCGTGGTCCATCAGCAGGGTGAGCCGGTCCGCCCAGCGGTAGAGCCTGGGCACGCCTCCCACCACGTTCAGCAGCCCGGCACCCAGTTGTTGCGCCTCGGCGAGCAGGCTGTGCAGTTGACCGTCGCCGTCACTGGAGTTAAGGCCCCCCAGCACCAGGGTCACCTGGCCGTGCGCAGCCTGATGGGCCGCGAAGGCCAGCCCGCTGGGGACGTGCAAGTAGCCGTTTTTTCCAGGTTGATGCCGCACGCTGCCCAGCTGCCGCGCCACTCGTTCCAGGTCCAGAAAGTGCCCACCGTAGGCACGCAGGGCCCACTTGGGTTCTGGCATGACCCAGTCGTGCCGTTCCCAGGCCGGGTACAGGCTGAGCGCGGCGGCGCAGCGGCTCAAGACCATCCTGGCCTGGGATTCAGTCAGGGCCAGCAGGCGCTCCAAGGCCGCCTGACCGGTGGAGACTGCACAGTAAGCGGGCAGATCCGCAGTCAGGTCCATTGAGATCCAAACTGCTCCGGCGCTGTTACCGCAGCGTTACCGGCCCGAAGGAGGCCTGGGTCGACAGGCCCATCCCAATCCTACTGAGCTGCACTGGCCCCAGTGGGTGACGACGCCCTAGAACGTCCACCGCAGACCTTTCCGGTCCCTGGAGGCATGAACCAAGGTGGAGGGCCACACCCGAAAAGATGCTTCCGATCTTTGCTACCAGTAATACTCCGAAAATGGTTGTGTTGCCTTAATTCGGCTGGAATAAGCTGGTTCGCCGTGACCGACCTCAAGCCTTACCGCCACCGTCTCTTGGACACAACGGGAGAAGGAGCGCCATACGGATGCTGATCACGACGATTTGAGGAACATCTCGCCGCACTGATTCTCTACAAGGGTCTTGCACTATCAATAAGCAGCATCCAGCGAAATCCGACTTCACAAACGCGCTCCGCCTTCTTATCACGCAAGATCTGATCCCAGTCCAGCGTGGTTGTTCCGAAGATGTGCAGAGGCAGGGGAGAGTTCACGGTTCGCCTCCCCATCTCCTCAGTCAGCGTCTCACAACCGGCGGGCAAGGTAGTCGGACATCAAGCGGTAGCTGCGGGTTTTTCCGGCAATGTCGCCCGCGCCGTGGCCCTCGTCGCCGAATTCGACATACTCGAAATCCCTGCCCTCCTCGCGTCCGTTTGCCAGCAGCACGTCACGAAACCCTCTGGCCTGGTTGATAGGGCAGCGCGGATCGTTGGTGCCGTGCATCATCAGCAGGTGCGCCTTGAGATCGGCGGCGTGGGTGATGGCGCTGCGGTCGCGCCACAGCTCGGCGTTCTCCACTGGGTCGCCCATGATGGTGCGGAAGTAGTAACCCAGTTGCGGCATCACCCGGCTGTTGTCCTCGTACAGTTGCGGCAGATCGGTGATGCCCACAATCGGCACGCCCACCTTGAACAGGTCTGGGTACTTCACCACCGCCATATAGCTGAGGTAGCCGCCGTAACTCCCGCCGAAGATGCCCAGTCGTGTGCCGTCCACTTCCGGCAGAGACTTGAGGTACGCGGCCCCGGCGGCGACATCGGCCAGATCGCGCCCGCCCCAGTCCAGCAGGTTGGCGTCGCGCCAAGTCACGCCGTAGCCAGTACTGCCACGCACATTGGGGCAGAGCACCAGGTAGCCCCGGTCTGCCAGAAACTGCGCCTGTGCGTCGAACCCCCGGAAGAATTGCGCGGTGGGACCGCCGTGCGCGTGGATCAGGGCGGGGTAGGTTTTGCCTGCTTCCAGCTCACGCGGCCTGTAGAGAATGGCGGGCACCATCAGTCCGTCCGCTGTCGGATACTTAACATACTCGCCCGGCACGAAGTCGGCGGGATCAACCTCGCCGTATTCGGCGGGCAGGAGCACCTCGGAGGTATCGTCGGCGAGGTTGTACAGCAGGACTTCCAGCCGGGTCGTGGAGGTGACGAACTGAAACAGCATCCTGCCGTCCTGGGTAAATTGCGTTCCCAGCGCCAGGCCGGGCGGCAACTTCAGTTCACGCGCCTCGCCCGTCGCCGTGTCATAGAGCACCGGCGTCAAGGTGCTGTCCACGTTGCGAACAGCGCTGAGCCAGCGCCCATCCGGCGAGAAGCGTCCCATCTCTTCTTCGGTGCCTTCAGAAGTCAGCCACTGTACCTTGCCTGTCTCCACAGTCAGCAGTCCCACCCGGTGGGTTCCGTCCGCGTCACTGCTGGCGGCCACGCGTTTTCCATCCGGATGCCACTCGCCCACGCTGTCCTGACTGCCCTCCCGCACACTCAGGACACGCCGCAGGTCGGAGCCGTCCGCGTTCAGCACGTAACCATCGGTATTTCGCAAATCCTCGCTCTCATTGGTGTTGAGCGTCAGCCGCATGCCGTCCGGACTCCAGGCGGCGGCCTGGGTGGCGTTGGGAAGTGTGGTGAGTGCCGTCCAGGCCGATTCACCCTCCTTCGTCAAGTCGTAGACATGCACGTTCATCTGCCCGCCGCGCGTGCTGTTGACCAGCAACCTCTGGCCATCCGGGTGGGCGGCCACAGTATAGTCCATGCTCTGCGGCGCGTGCTGAAGGGCCTTCACTTCACCGGACGCCAGGTTTAGATCGAACATGGCCTGCCGCTCGTCACCGTTGTGATCCCGGCTGAACAGAAGGCGCGAGTCTTCCGCCGACCACACGAAGCCTGCCCGGACTGCCTTGGGAGCCTGACCGTCCGTGACCTGACGGCGCTCACGGGTGGCGAGATCGAGCGTATACAGCTCGAAACGGCCCGTCCAATCGGCGTAGAAGGCCACCTGCTCGCCGCCGTGAGAGATGTTGAGCCCCGCCACTGTGGGCAGGGCCGCCAGGGCTTCCAGAGAAATACGTTCTTTCATAGCGCCAGTCTTTCACAGTGAAAGAGGAGCCGTCTGAAGCGAACTGCACTTGATCCGGCATCCTGAAGATTCCCATTACCCGGTGGCAGGCAGAACGGTCACGTTAGTGCCAGTAGAGGGTGTATCGGGCATAACGGACTGAAGGCCACTGGAAGACTTTTAGAAGTTCGCTGCGATCATGACAGCCCGCGTGTTGCTCCCTGATAGGGTTGAGCATGACGCTGCTTCCGAAATGGTTCATTGGGGTCCTGCAAGGATTCGCCCCGCTCTTCTCGGCACGGATCTGGCCGCAGGTCCAACTCCTAGTGGTCGGGGCCATGTTGTCGCCTGGGAAGCGGACGGTGACCGCCGCTCTGGGGGTACTCGGATTGGCAGACGATCCAAGGTTCGGTACGTTTCACCGGCTGTTGAATTGGGCGCGCTGGTTCAGTCTCCAGGCCAGTCAGGTGCTGCTTAGCCTGCTCCTAATCGCCTTCGTCCCCTCCGGACCGCTGGTTCTTGGCCTGGACGACACCATCGAGCGACGAACCGGTAAAAACATCAGTGCCAGAGGCATCTACCGAGATCCGGTGCGGTCCAGCCACGGGCATTTCGTCAAAGCCAGTGGGCTCCGCTGGTTGAGCCTCATGCTGCTGACCCCCATTCCCTGGGCCAATCGTATCTGGGCGCTGGCGCTGCCGTTCCTGACGGCACTGGTGCCGTCACAACGCTACCACGAAAAGCGCGGTCATCAAGTGGCTCTCCGACCTCCAGCAGGGCCGTCCGATCACCGTCATCACCAGACTTCGGCTGGATGCCACCCTCTATGACCCAGCACCAGAACGAAGGGCTGGCCAAATGGGTCGACCCCGGTTGAAAGGTGACCGTCTCCCGATCCTGGCCTCTCTGGCCCATGATCCCAAGACGCACTGGGAGCGCGTCTCCTTAAATCGCTGGTACGGGGAGACTCATCGGGAGGTCGAGATCGTTTTGGGGTTCCCCCGATTCTGCACAGTTGTGGCTAAGCCACTAACTGTACTTTGGGGATATTCAAGGCCCACTGAATAGTGCTGTGCAGGTGAGGCATTTCAGGCAACGAGGTGGCCAGGATGGAGTCCCGGCCACCTCTGC
>NZ_VKDB01000062.1 GCF_007280555.1 Deinococcus detaillensis
AGCGCCGCCACTCGTCTCTAGGCTACTTGACACCCGCCGACTTCGAACGCCAATCTACAGCCGCTTAACCTCAACTACGCAAAATCGGGGCAAGCCCATCCCCGTCCTTGTCTCTCACAGCAACCACAGCGCGGCGTCTCCTCTCCCCTGTCTCAAGGTCATTCCAGCCCCTGGCCCGGTCGAGGGGGGCGGCGCGGTAGCGGTCAAGTGTCAGAATCGTGCCCATAGATAACACATTACCCTCGGATCGGCGTCTCCAGATCAAGGCCCGAGCCTACGGTGCTCGAAATCCGGGGAGAAGGCAGGAGCAAGGTTCTTCTCGTGGGAACCAGCAGTGGATCAAGTACCCGTCTCTGATGTTCGGAAGTGATACCTTCTACAGTAGATATGACTAACGATTTGAACACTTCGTTTGAGCGACGCTGGGTGACGTTGATCGAACATCACCTTCCCGCGTCTGAGCGCCTCATCACAACGGCCCGCTTGAGAACTGCCGGGTTCGAGGGCGTGGAACTCACTCGCCTGATCAAGCGGGGAAAGCTTGAACGGGTCGAGCGAGGCGTCTATGCCCTGCCCTCGGCGGGCGGCGCGGCAAGCAGTCACGCCGAGCGACTCGCCGAGTTGCAACTCCGCTTTCCCTGGGGCGTCGCCTGCCTAGAGAGCGCCGCCAGTCTGCTGGGTCTTACCACCACCGAACCGCTGGAGATCGACCTCGCGCTCCCGAGAAAGCGCGTCGGTCGAACTCCTCAAGCGGCGGGCGTTCACTTTCACTGGATGACCGATGCCATTTACACCCACGGCCAGACCACCGATTTGAGCAGCGGTGTCCTGCTGCGCACCTTCGACGCCGCGAAGACCGTCGCCGATTTCTGTGCCCGGCGCAACAAAGTTGGGAGGAGCGCCTACCTCACCGTCCTCAAGACCTACCTGGCACGCGGCGGCCCTGGGGGATCGCCGGGAGCGACCGCCCCTCTGCTGGCTGCTGCCCAGGTGTGCCATGTGGAACGTATGATCCGCGCTGATCTGGCGGTGCTACGTGCCTGATCCAGCTGCCAAGAATCCTGTCGCCAGCATTATCGCGCGGCTGAAAAATGAAGGTGCAGCCCTCGGGCTGACGCCAGAACAGTTGCGGGTAATGCCGCTGCAAATGGCTTACGCGCACCAGGGCTTCCTGGCCCGGCTGGACGCCAGCCGCCACGCGGAGCGCTTCGTCGTCAAGGGCGGGGCCAGCCTCTTTGCCCGCTACCGCGCCCTGGGGCGTCCCACCCGCGACCTCGACCTGGCATCCGCCGGTCCAGCCGCGTCCCTGGAGGAAATACGCGGCTGGGTCGAGGAGATCTGTGACCAGCCTTTTGGCGATCATCTGACATTTCCCACAGATCAAGTGCAGGTGAAGGTGCTGACACCAGATTCCGCCGCGCACCCGGTGACTGCCGTGAGGCTGACCGCGTATCTGGGCGGATCCCGGCAGATCGTCGACCTCGATCTCTCGTTTGGAAGTGTCATTCACCCTGGCGTCTGCCTCATGACGTACCCGAGGCTGGTGATCCCACAGGCCGTCAGGATGCGGGTCTATCCGCTCGAACAGATCATCGCTGAAAAATTCGCTGCCATGGTCGAGCTGAACGTGGCGAATACCCGGATGAAGGACTTCCATGACCTGTGGCAAATCGCCCGCCACGATCCTCCCTCGCCGCTGCCGGGTGAAGGTGCCCGTGACATGTCGGCGCACGATCTGAGTGAAGCCATGCGGCGCAGCTTCGAGGCCAGATGTACGCCACTCGCGGATCTTTCGCTGGTGCTCAGCCCGGCGTTTGGTCAGGACACTGAGCTGGTCGGGCAATGGAGTCGCTACTGCCGTAAAGCCAACTGGACGAATCTGCCCGGGTTTGAAGAGATCATGGGTGTCATCCGCGCTTTCCCCGGTAAGGTCGCACAAAACCTGCCAGGGCGAATGGCAGGCCGGTGGGCTCCAGATACGCTGACTTGGAGACCGGAAGAGGAGTCGTGTCCGGATCTAGAGCCGTTCCGTCAAATCAGCAAAGACGGTGAGTAAGAGGGGCGAGGTGCATCATCTCAGAGGACGAAATCATCGCCTGAGTCATCTTGCATTCGGAGACTGAGATTTCCCTTAGCAAGACTGAATGAGCGGCACGGTGAGATCCCTCAACCGCCTGTTCAGTTTACTCATAATGAAAAACTCATCTCAGGTTGGTCCGGCCGGGATTCTCCTTCCTGTGGACGGCCAGTCGCAGGTACCCCCATAGATAACACAACTTAACTCTGGGTTCACTGTTACAGCCATGCTCAAGCCTCAAGACCTCCTCGTCCTCCTCAAACTTCTTCAATCCGGTTACACCTCGCACGCCAAGCTGGCTGCCAGCCTAGGCCATGAGTGCCTCAGAGGTCCACGCCGGTCTGAAACGGCTCAAACACGCCCGTCTGGTCAAACGGGATGGGCTTCCCTGTCCGCTCGGCGGTCCGTGGGGTGCTCCAGTACGGCGTGCCGTACTCCTGCCTGCTGAGCGCGGCGAACTCACCCGGGGGCTGCCCACGGCTTACGCCGCGCCACCGCTCAATGCGTTCATCGTGCAGGGTGACGACCCACCCCCTGTCTGGCCAGATCCTGACGGTCCAGTACGGGGCCAGGCTTTTACGCCCCTCTACCGCTCCGCGCCTTTTGCTGCCTGGCAAGATTCAGGGCTCTACGAGTGGCCCGCACTGGTTGACGCGCTGCGGGGCGGAAGTACTCGGGAACGACACCTGGCCAGCGAGCTCCTGGAAGAGCGCCTGCTCACCCCAGTGAACTCATGAGCACTGCGGAGAACCTGCGGCGGCTGACCGAGACTGTCCGCCGCCTCGGCCCAGTAGCCGAACAGCTGGTCTTTGTCGGAGGCAGCACGACCTCTCTGTTCATCAGGGATACCGCTGCAGCGGAGGTTTAGGAGACCCTGGATATTGACGCCATTGTCGAGACGAAGCGGACTGGCTATCGCCGACTCACCACCGCCCTCAACCGGCAGGGATTCTACGAAGATCGTGGTGAGGGTGCGCCCATCTGCCGCTTTCGCAACGGCGACCTGATCCTGGATGTCATGCCGACGGACGAGCAGGTTCTGGAGTTTAGCAATCCCTGGTATCGACTGGCCATCCAGCACACCGAGGTGTTGAAGCTGACAGATGGCCTGCACGTCCGGGTCATTACCGCTCCCTATTTCCTGGCAACCAAACTGGTGGCGTTCCAGAGACGGGGTGAGCGCGACTATAGGATGAGCCATGACATCAGCGACGTCATGTCGGTTCTCGACGGAAGGCCTGAAGTGGTCGCCGAGATTGTACAGAGTGACCAGAACGTGAGGACGTTTCTGTCCACGACGACGCGCGGCCTGCTCACACAGCCAGCGTTCCTTGACACCCTTGCCTACCCCCTGCTGCCGGACGCTGCCAGTCAGGTTCGGGAAGAGCTGATCCTCCGGCGGCTGGGAGAGATCGCGGGGCTTCAGATCTGAAAAACCAGAAGCTTCTTAGAATTTTACAGAGAGACAGAATCTGTTAGTTACAGATTCTGTCTCTCTGTAGGCATCTGACCTTGCCTGTGATTCATCAGACGCGGTACCGTGCAGAATAGAGAGCAGGGGAACTGCGATCTCTGTTCGTTTCGCCCAAACCAACAGAGTCTGCTTCTATGGAAGTCTGTTTATCTGTATTAAACAGACTCTGTTTCTCCGGGACTCTATCCCAGACACTGTGTTTCACTACGCAGCAGATCGGCAAGACCACGCCGTTTCACCATTCCCAGTTCACCTCTTCAGCAATTAGGTCATAGTCCCACTGCTCTTCACGGGCATTCGCGCTTTTGTACCGGTGAATCGGCATACCGTTGAGGGCGGCCCGCTCATGGGCTTTGTAGGCTCGGACGAAGGCGTGGAAACTGGGAATGCCCACATCCGTCAGGCGGGTTCAAGGTTTCTCCCAACATCAAAGCAGGCAGGCTGGATTTCGTCCGGATCAATATGACGGCAGCGTGGGGTCTGACTAGAGTAAGAACAGAAATCCGCCCTTGGAGGCCAGATCACAATTCAATCCGTTCAAAGTAGGCTTCCAGAGTGTCGGGATCACGCAGGGGGCGCA
>NZ_VKDB01000063.1 GCF_007280555.1 Deinococcus detaillensis
GGTGCTTCGGATCCCACCCCACGCTGGGAGAAACGCGCACCCTATACCAAAGCGGAGATCGACACGCTGCTCCAGCATGCTGATCCTCAAGAACGCGTCTACGTGCTGCTCGGTGCCGACTGTGGACTGAGGAACTCGGAGATGTCCTCCTTGCGGCGTGACGACGTTCATCTGAACGGCGAGCAACCCAGGATCACCATTCTGGGCAAAGGGGGACGGCGGCAGTCGGTCGGGCTCTCGCGCCGGGCTGAGCAGGCGCTCAAGATCTGGTTGGCAGCGACGCCGGACTTCGGCCCCTGGGTGTTGAGGCTGAGAAGTCGCAGTGGAATTCGGGATTCACTCGTCAGGTTGTGCCGACGGGCAGGCGTGAAGTACGAGGGCCGCGAAGTGCATGGTCTACGGCATACCGCTGGCACCCGCATGTACAGCGAAACCACCGATTTGCTGGCGGTAAGAGACCACCTCAGGCATAGCAGCACCGAGACCTCAGAGATCTACGTCCAATATGCCAGTAAAGGCAAGATGCTCAACCGTGACTGGTGAGCTATTGGGTGGCTGGAATGAGTTTGCCTCATGTCCAGGTCCGACGTCTGCACGACTCTCCTTCTCAATGGTCTTCTCGGCCTGACGGCGCATCTGGGGGTCATAAATACTGACGCCCCAAGTGGCAAAAAGGTTGGCTTGGATGCTCTTAGCATTGTCAACGGCGGCGGTTTCGTAGTAGTCGTACAGGGTGATCTCCCTGTAAAGCAGCGCCCCCGCTGTCAAAGCCGGGGGCAAAAAGGACGGGGTGGGTTTTAGTTCAGGCCGTCATTCCACGCGCCATCCAAAATACACTGGACGATCAGCTTGCCGATTGTGATGATGACGTGGCGCTCATAGCTGTACAGATCAGGGATGGTGACTTCGCGGCCCACGTGGGCGATGACGTTGCCGTAATTCACGGCATCTTTCTAAGTGGGGCTGATTTGCTGGCCAAAGCTGCCAATGGCCTTGATCGTAAATTCGTGCCTCTTTATGGTGACTCCGTCCCTGCCGGGACATTGAAGCTGAGGGTTTTTTCTGCGGCGAACATCGAAATGGGGAGCTGCGCGATGTACCACGCCGTGAGTTCTCGTCACCTCGGTTTCAGAATTTCTCGCCAGTCCCAGGAATGCCAAACCGTTGATCAAAAATCGCAGAGAGGAGACGTTCTTTATTCTCGATATAGAGATTGAAGTGGGTTTCGGGGCAGTGATCCGGGATTCAAAAAACAGGGCATCCTTCGCGGCCGTGTCGTTTTCCATGCTCAAAGGGAAAGAGTTTGCCATGGGTACGTCAGATCAGGCAGCATTCGGGCGGGCGAGGCGCAAGGTTGGGACATCGGGCCGGGTCAGGTGGTGGTAGGCGTCCTCGTTCAGGGCCTGACGGTGACGCTGAACGGTCCGAACGCAGCAATTGGCCACGGCAGCGATCCACTTCTGGGTAGACGGCGAGCTGGTTTCCCGAAGAATCTGAGCAGCGATGCAGATCCGCTCGGAAATCGGAAGAGAAGGCGACTCTGATCCAGAAGAGGTCTCAAACAGGGTGAGATCAGGATGTACCTCTGTTGTTGTTGTGCTCTGCAGGTTTGCAGAAGTCATGAGATCACGGTGACGTTTCACGCTGCTCAGCGATACACCCGCAAAAGTAGCGATGACCTGCTGAGTCAATCGGTTCGCTGTGTTGGATAGAGCAAAGACAGCCTTTGAGATCAGAGACCGTACCCGTTCCTGGTTGCGTTCGGCACCAAGCCTTCCGCCGTCAGCCATACGCTGGTAGGCTTCTTCCTTGCTCATCTCTTCGCGGTCTTCTCGCTGGACTTTGCTGCGCTTCATGCCGCCAAGAGCAGAGGCTGCGAATCGGTAAGCGTTTTCCCAGGCGTACCAGGCAACCGACTTGGCCACCGATTTCACCTCGTTTGTCGGAAGCGGTTCGTCAAAACCATTCAGGGCATACGCCTTCTGTTCGACATCGAGTTGCCACGTTGGACTGTTCTGTTTTCTTGCAGTCGGGGCGGCAAGGTAAGCCCATTTCCGCAGGTTGTCGAACAGAGTCTGGTTGCGTCCTTCGCCGTGAACGACTTGGGGCTTGATGACCTCGATACCGGGGAGCAGCTCGGCGAGTTCGGTCAACGAATACGGATTGGTGCGTAGAGTGCGGGTACACCAATCACTGTGCAGTGGGTTCTTCACCAAGTTCTGGTTGTACCGGGTGTCGCCGCCAAGCATCGCCGTTAAACGGGCCGCAATGTCCTGATAGAAATCCCAGGGGGTCTTGCGGCCCCTGAAGCCCTCGCCCCAGATCATCACAGGCTTGTCCAGCAGGTAGGTATAGTGCGCGTGGCCATTGACTGGATTCACCATCATGAAGTTCGGTGGCGGCGCTCCAGCATCGATCCAGGCGGCACCGGCTTCACTTGAATCATGATCGATCACGATGCACTGGCGCTCATACGGGTTGTTGGGCTGAATCATCCTGCGCTTCAGAGCAATGTGCCTGAATTCCTGATGCGTGCCGAAGCGCTTCGGATCGTCGCTGCACATCGGCTTGATGGCGAGGCGATCAATGAACAGATCGAGTGGGTTTTGTGGTGTGCCCTGGGTTTTGTTAATATACATAGGAACGCTCATTCGTTCCGCACTCCAGAATCACTGCCCGTGATTGCTGGGGTATTTCATTGCTTGCTGTCCGATGGACGAGCCTCGCAGAACTAAAAGGAGAATGGCCCCGAGGTAGGGCACGTCCCGGCAGGGACAGCAAAGGAGCACAGAGAATTAGCGCTCTATTTGATGCCGATCACGACGTTATCCACCAAGTCATAGATGCAGTAATGCGTCTGTTGGCCATCCGTGTACATGTACTCCAGACTGAAGTAGAGCGGATCGTTGTAGCTGTCCACGGCGTATCCCCAGTCTTTTCCCTGGCGCTTTATCTCGCTCTTGCAGGCGTTCATGACGGTGTTCGTCGTTCCCACTGGTGTGGGCGTGCTGCGCTGACGCAGGCTTTCGTTTCTCATATTTTCCCGAATCTGCTCCAGACTCGGCCCATCAGTCGTATTTTCGGAGGGAGCAGGCTCGGAAACTTGTTGAACCGACTCTTCCGTGGCCGTTGTGCTCATGGGCGCTGTTGTCTTTCCCAAAATGAACCACGCCCCGAGCAGGATGGCAACGGCAATGCTGATGGCCCCTAAAAGAATGGGCTTACCAGCAACAGATTTGATCATGCAGCTCCTTCGGTGAAATTTACAGGACTCAGTCCTCTGGCAATGCGGGCGGCGTCGTAGAGCTTGGCGGCTTCTTCTTCCGTGGCAGCCATACCCAGGAACGTGAGCTTACCGCGCTTCTGGCCGGGCTGTTTGGCCTCGACGATCTGTGCGCCGAAACGGGCTCCTTTGACCATGACGCCGATGTACTTCTTGCCCCGGGCTGCAGGATTACTCTTCCCACTCATGGCTTCGCTGATCTTGTGCGCCATCTTGGCGCGGACTTTCGAGGTGAGGTGCTTGCCGCGCTTGCGGGCTTCGAGGTTGGCGGCGGTGAAATCGAGTGGCTGTTCGTTGATGTGGCACCAGACCATGCCTTCTCCAGCAGGGCGGCCCATGACCCAGCTGGCGAGCGTCTCACTCCTGACCTTTAAGCCGTCCCGATAATTGCGTGAGATGGTGTTGTGGTATCGGCGAAAGGCCATTTTCTGCACCGCCTCGATTCTGTCTTGATCGAGAAAAACCGTAGTGCCGTCCTTGAGTTTGATGATCACCTTATTGATGTCTATCAGCTTACTCCCTTCAGGCCATCTGGTCAACTGTCTAGCCACCTACGCAGTGCTGTTCCTGTGGGGACAGCACTGCGTAGGTGGAAGAAGCGTGGCCGATTTTCAGAATGAGACGACGCGCACGCGAGGCTTAGAATCCTGACTGATTT
>NZ_VKDB01000064.1 GCF_007280555.1 Deinococcus detaillensis
GACTAGAGTAAGAACAGAAATCCGCCCTTGGAGGCCAGATCACAATTCAATCCGTTCAAAGTAGGCTTCCAGAGTGTCGGGATCACGCAGGGGGCGCAGTTGGCCCTGAGCAATTTCATCAGGCAATTTGAATTCGTAGGTTCCCAGCATGCGGATATGACCGTGCAGAAGGGGCGTCAGGCGGGAGATGTCCTGTTCGTTCTCAATTTTCCCAGCCTGTCGCAAGTCGTCCAGGGCAACGCCCATGTACCGCGTGTTTCACAGGACGATGGCATTGCCCACCAGCCCCAATGCACCCAGTTGATCTTCCATCCCTTCCCTGTACTTCTGCCGGAGTTCCCCTTTGCGCCCGTGGAAGACGGCCCGGCCCACGCCGTGCCGCTGCTCCCCCCGGTTGATCTGACGCAGGATGCGCCGCCGGAACGACTCGTCACCGACGTAGTTCAGCAGGAACAGGGTTTTCTCAATGCGGCCAAATTCAGCGATGGCCTGGCCCAGACCGGACAGACTGCCGCCGCGTTGCAAGGTCCGCATCACCGCCGTGGCTTTGACCTTACCCAGTTTGAGTGATCCGGCCAGCCGCAGGATGTCTTCCCAGTGGGCGGCGATCAGCCGCTCATCAATGACGTGGCGGCTCAAATCATCCAGTGCGCCGTAATCCGCTTCCCGGTCCATGCGCCAGAAGCGCTGATCGGGCAGATCGGCGAGTCGGGGGCTGAAACGGTAGCCCAGCAGCGCGAACAATCCGAACACCACGTCGCTGGAGCCGTGCGTATCGGCCATGATCTCGCGGGGGTCCAGGCGGGTCTGCTGTTCCAGCAGGCCCGCGAGAATGAACAGCGAGTCGCGCAGCGTCCCCGGAATCACGATGCCGTGAAAGCCAGTGAACTGATCACTGGTGAAGTTGTAATACGTCACGCCGCGCTGGGAGCCAAAATACTTGCGGTTCCATCCGGCGTGCAGGGTCTTGACTGGCACCACGAAGCGTAGCCCGTCGGCAGACGCCACCTCGCCCCCGCCCCAGGTGTGGGCTAGCGGCAGAGCGAACTGGGCGTCCACCAGGCGGGCATTGGCCGCCGCGATGGTCTCGGCCCGGACGTAATTCTGCTGGACCCATGACAGGCGCGACAGGGTCAGCGCCTGGACCTCCGGCGCGGCCACCGCTCCCAGACCAATGTTGCACGCCTGGGCCAGCAAAACCGCTGTGACGCTCAGCGGTAGGTCTCGCAAACTGGACGTGCCATCAGTGACGTGCGTGAAGGCGTCGGCCAGACCCGTGAAGGCATGGACTTCCAGCAGCAGCGCAGCCAGCGGAACGGCGGGGAGGCGCTGAGCCACCGCGTGCTGGAGTCGCTCCAGGCTGGGCGGTTCGGGGAGTGGTTCCAGGGGCGTCAGGCGCAGCCGGGTTTGCCCCGGCTGCCCATCCAGTTGCAGGGCGGTGTTCTGGGGGAGGCCCAGTTCCACTTCCCGGTAGGCATCATTCAGTTCAAGGCGCAGGCGTTCCAGTTCTGGTTGAGGGTTCAGCGAACGGTTCAGGGCGCGGCACACGTCGTCGCTCACGGCGTCCCAGGCCGCGCCCTGTAACAACTCCGCGCGGGGATCGCCGTAGCGGTCACTGCCGGGGGCGAAGACCTCGCGCCGCCGCAGGGCTTTCTGAAGCCGCTCCAGCAAACACAGGATGTACGCCTGATGGTCAGTCTCCCCGCTCTGCGGGAAGACCCGACGCTGCCAGGCCCGCGACACAAATCCCCTGGGTGCATCCTTCCACTGCGGTCTGTCCTTGCCACCCACTTCCAACTGTTGCAGAAAAGTCCAGGCGTCCAGCAGGGGCCGGGCGCTGGCCGTGCCGTCCAGCTTGACGGTGTGTAGAAGGGCAGGCAAGAAGCGCCGGATAGTGCCATAGGCGCTGCCCAGCGCTTCCGGGGTGGTGTCGGCATCCTCGCTCGCCAGCTTGCTGATGGTGGCTACGGCTTGATGGAGTTCGCCCGCGCTCACCGCACGGAAAGCCAGTTCGCGTAGCTGCTGAACTGGAACCGTTTCGTCCAGCAGCACCCGCACAGCGTCGCGCAGTTTCAGCGCGGCGTGGTCCAGGTCTTTGAGGGTTCGCAACCGTTCCTGCTTGCGCCGCACTTCCCCGATCAGGGTCAGGTGGGTTATCAACTGATCAAAGAGGTCCAGGGCGTCGTCAGTGGCGCTGCGCTCCAGAGCTTGCAGAAAGATCAATAGCGTGGCCTGACGGCGTGATGGCGTCATCCGCAGCAGCGTCTGCGCCCAGGCGGTTTGCGCGTGACGGGCCAGCAGCGCCTGACGCGACTGGGGAACCTCGCTCAGATCAATGGTGCTGACACCCAGAGCGCGGACTTGCTCAATGCGGTGTAGTGCGGCTTTCAGGGCAGGCGAGGAAATACGTGTGGGGGAGGTGCGTAGCACCTCCAATGGCGTGAACCGCGCATTTACAGGAAGAATTAGCAAATTCTCCAGCGCCCGTTTCTGTTCTGAACTGAGCTTCCGGCTGAGTTGCTCAAAAGTCCGGGCATGAAAGCGTTCGCGCGTACGGGCCACCAGCCGGGCCAGGACGGTAACACCCGGCAACACGCTTTCTGGCGGGTCAACTGGGCGGTGGCGAGATCAAAGAGGATCGATGGCCGCAGCGCACTCAGCGCCAGTTGAGCGTACAGCCAGCGAATCAGCCGCACGGCCTGTCCACCGTCAAAGTCGCGGTAATCCAGGGCGGCCACGATGATCCGGCGGTGCTGATAGCGGGTTTCCTCACGCAGGGCGTAGCGGGCCATCACGCGGGCGGGTAGGTGAAGTTGATCGGCGACGTGGCGCACCACGATAGACGGCACCTGCACGGGGTTGGGTAGAAATGATCCGAGAAAACGCAGGGTGCAGAGCTGCACGGCAAAACCGAGCTGGTTGTGATCGCGGCGGCGCTCGGCGATCACAACCAGCTCAGTCTCGTTCAGGAAGAAGAAATTGCTGAGTTGTTCAGGGGTGGGATCACCCGCGTACCGTCCGTATAGAGCCGCCTGCTCGTCGGTCAGGAACTCGACAGGCACAGATTTAGGGCTGCCGTTGCAACAGTCGGGTGATGGTGCTGGGATGGACGCCGAACAGGCGGGCGCACTGTGCCGCAGTGCGCTGCCCAGATCCCACCGACTCACGGATGGCCTGTTCCTGATGTGGGAGTAGCTTGCGTTTGCGGCCCCCGACACGGCCCTCTAACCGGGCCTGTTCCAGTCCCGCATTGGTGCGCTCCCGGATCATGGCACGCTCAAACTCCGCAAAGGCCCCCACCATCTGCATCATCATCCGGCCTGCTGGCGTGGTGGTATCTATCGCCTCGGTCAAACTGCGAAAGCCCACGCCTTTCTCTCCCAATAGCTCCATCAGGTGCAGAACATCTTTGAGGCTGCGGCTGAGACGGTCTAGCTTCCAAACCACAACCACGTCTCCAGCGCGAAGCTGGTCCAGCATTTTGTGTAGTTCGGGGCGGTCCCAGCGGCCACCAGAAGCGTGTTCGGTGAACAGGCGCTCTGCCCCTCCTGTTTTCAATGCGCGGAGTTGTGCGGCGGTGTCTTGTTCATTTTGTTTGCTGACGCGGGCATAACCGACTTGCATGGAGCCTCCAGTGTTGCGAAAACGTGTTGCCAGTGTAATTCATTGTGCAACAGAGTTACGCAAGACGTAGAGGCCGTGCCAGTGGGCAGGTTAAAACCATTGCGATATCGGGCGTTTTCGCA
>NZ_VKDB01000065.1 GCF_007280555.1 Deinococcus detaillensis
TCGATCTTCAGGCCACTGGCACGGCAGAGCTGAGCGCCGCCCTTCAGCGCAGCGGCGGCTTTACGGGTGCCGTCACCCTGACCCTGCTCAATCCGCCTGTGGGAATAAGCGCAGCCGCCGTGACGGTTCCAGTTGGAGCCAGCAGCGCTAAACTCAGCCTCACCACCGATGGAACCAGCGTGGCCGGAGACGACACCCTGACGTTCGCTGCCGATGCGGGCACGCTGCACAAAACTGTGCAGGTCAAGATCAACGTGGCCGCCGCCCCCGTGCCAGTGGGTCAGGCCGCCCTGACCCTGGTCGCCACCCCCGGTAGTCTGAGTGTCAAAGCAGGTGTTCCCACCACTGTGGCCGTCAAGGTGACGCGCAGCAACGTCACCGGGCCGGTGACGTTGCACCTGGCCAACCTGCCCATCAACGTCACGGCAGCGGATGTGGTGATCCCTGACGGACAGGATAGTGCCGAGATGACGCTGGCTCAGAACGGTAACTCCCCGGCGGGGAGCAGCACCATTCAGCTTCAGGCCAGCTCGGACACGGTCAAGACGTCGCTGAATCTCCCTCTGACGGTGGAGAGCGCCGAGAGCCTGCCGACTGCGCCCACGGTGATGGCCGCCGACGCCCAGGTGATCCAGGGGGTCGGCCTGAAGCTCACCCTGAAGTTCTCGCAAGTGATGGCCAGTGACGTGGTCAAGACCATCAGCGTGACGCCACCGATCCTTGGTTTCCAGTGCGAGATGAAAGCCGACGGTGCACCGCAGTCGAGCGTGCTGTGCAGCGGCGATCCGGACTACGATACGGCTTACACCCTGACCGTTAGCACCGCCGCCAAAGACACGGTGGGAACACCGCTGGCCCAGCCGTATACCTTCAACTTCAAGTCGCTAACGAAAGCCGCGAACCCCGATCCCCTGCCTCAGGGGCTGACACTGAGTAGTGATCTCAGCAAGCTGAGCGTCACCTTTGGCCCGCCTGCCTCTCTGAAGATCAACATTAAGCGCAACAATCTCACTGGCCCAGTCAAACTGCATGTCGCCAATTTGCCAGCCAATATCAGCTCACCTGACCTCGTGATTCCCGCCAATCAGGACAGCGCCCAGATGACCTTCATTCAAGGCGACTTCACCGCTGCCGGAACGACCAGCATTCAGATTCAGGCCACTGCCGGAACCGTCAGCGCGGCGCTGAATATTCCCCTGACGGTAGAGCCGGTCACCAATCCGCTCACGGTCCTCAGCACCACGCCCGCCAACGGCGCACCGGACTTCAAAGCGGGGCCAAACGCCTTTGAAGTCAAGTTCTCGCGGGTCATTCAGGAACTCAGCCCCACTCTCAACTCCGTCAGCGTGGTTCCTGCCGTGGACAAGCTCAATTGCCTGGTCAAACGCGACGCCAGCAATAAACCGCTGGCAGGTCTCCAGTGCACCGGCACGTTCGCGCCGTCAACGACCTACACGGTGACGCTGAGTAAAAGCATCCGGGCCGATAATTTTATGCCGCTCCAGCCGTACACCTTCAGCTTCAAAACTGCGCCCGCAGTCATTATTGTGCCGCCGAGTGGTGACACCACACCGCCCAAGGTGACCAGCTTCACGCCGACCAACAGCAGCATCGGTGTGGCCCATAGCCCACTGAACATCACTGTGAACTTCAACGAGGCGATGAACAAGACCACGACACAAAAAGCCTTTCAACTGCTCGTGCCGAACGTGACCGATAGCAAGAAGAGCTTTAGCTGGAACGCGGCAGGCACGGTGATGACCATGACGTACAACGAGGTGTTGCCCTACGGCAGCAACGTGGTATGGGGCATGAGCAGCATTGCCACCGATCTGGCGGGCAACCCGCTGGCACAGGCCAACAGTGTCGGCGGCAGCTACCGGTTGGTGCGGCAAGCTACTCTGAAACTGTATAGCGAAAAAGACTTGAACGAAAACTTGAAGCTCAATGTAGAAAACAATGAAGTTACGACGTCAACCGGACCAAACTATCAATACACCGTTGGTAGAAGCAAATACGATGGTGACAGATACATACAGAGGGTATTTCTGCAGTTTGACATAGGAGCGCTGACCGATTTCAGTAAGATCACCAAAATTAACTCAGCAATTCTCAACATCTATACTGTATTGCACCAGGGTAATCCTCAGGTTCTGGGAGATTTGGACGCTGTAAATATCAATACTCCGAATTTTACTCAAAATAGTGCATTGTGGAATGCGCCGGTTGCCAATTCGGGCCAGAACTTGCGACATATCTATCAGGGTTCAGGGGCTGGTTACAATACCCTCGACATTACAGTGCCGTTTACCTACAACGTCAAGAATCCTGGCCTATCGGCTGTGATGTCGCAATGGCGTATCCAGCGAGAGTTTGACAATTATCTATCAAGTCAGGACTTCAATTATCGCCAGACCTTCATAGGATCAGGAGATATGCAGGACGTCAACAAGCGTCCCTACATTCAAGTCACATACGAATATCCCTAAGCCCTAAATTATCACTCGTTTAGAGAATCCTACTCATTGCTTGGGAGCAGGATTCTCTTTTGTTCTGTTTGGGCTCAAGGAGAGTTATGAAGAACGCTGTGAAGGTCTCTGGTCTGCTGCTGGTCATGTTGCTGGGTGCATCGGGGGTACGGGCCTGCGCCGTCAACCCGCAGAAGATGTTCAACGGGCGTGTGGCCGTTCCCAAGTCGCTGGTGCGTGAATGTAGCTATGCCTGGCAACAGTGGCAGAAACACCCTGGCAAGGGCCGCTCCCTGCTCCACTGGGCTGAAATGTGGAGTGCTCCCGCCACCGACAACGTGGCTCCGCAAGACCTCCGCGACCTGATCACCCGGCTGGGTTTCCGGAAAACCGACAAGAAGATCCACAGCACCGATGCCGTGTTCCAGGGATCGGAACTTTACTTTGAAGGCAAGGACAAATCGTTTCTGGTTGGAGTGAACCCAAAGCGCAGGACCAGCAGGCAAGTCACTTCTAGGCTGGATGATAGCGGGCGGCGAACTCGGCAGGTGGGACGTAGCCGAGACTGGA
>NZ_VKDB01000066.1 GCF_007280555.1 Deinococcus detaillensis
GATCAAGACGTTCATCCGGTCACCTACGAAGAACAGCTCCACCACCAGAAACGATTTGTCCTTGCCTTCGAAGTAAAGTTCCGATCCCTGAAACACGGCATCGGTGCTGTGGATCTTCTTGTCGGTTTTCTGGTAGCCCAACTGGGTCACCAGGTCGCGGAGGTCTTGCGGGGCCACGTTGTCGGTGGCGGGAGCACTCCACATTTCAGCCCAGCGCAGCAGGGGGCGGCCTTTGCCAGGGTGTTTCTGCCACTGTTGCCAGGCATAGCTACATTCACGCACCAGCGACTTGGGAACGGCGACGCGCCCGTTGAACATCTTCTGCGGGTTGACGGCGCAGGCCCGTACCCCCGATGCACCCAGCAACATGACCAGCAGCAGACCAGAGACCTTCACAGCGTTCTTCATAACTCTCCTTGAGCCCAAACAGAACAAAAGAGAATCCTGCTCCCAAGCAATGAGTAGGATTCTCTAAACGAGTGATAATTTAGGGCTTAGGGATATTCGTACGTGACTTGGATGTAGGGACGCTTGTTGATGTCCTGCATCCTTTCTGACCCTATAAAGGTCTGGCGAAAGTTGAAGTCCTGACTTGATAGATAATTGTCAAACTCTCGCTGGATACGCCATTGCGACATCACAGCCGATAGGCCAGGATTCTTGACGTTGTAGGTAAACGGCACTGTAATGTCGAGGGTATTGTAACCAGCCCCTGAACCCTGATAAATATGTCGCAAGTTCTGGCCCGAATTGGCAACCGGCGCATTCCACAATGCACTGTCTTGAGTAAAATTCGGAGTATTGATATTTACAGCGTCCAAATCTCCCAGAACCTGAGGATTACCCTGGTGCAATACAGTATAGATGTTGAGAATTGCTGAGTTAATTTTGGTGATCTTGCTGAAATCGGTCAGCGCTCCTATGTCAAACTGGAGGAATGCCCTCTGTATGTATCTGTCACTACCATCCTTGCCTCTACCAATAACATCTTGAGAGTATGGTCCGGTTGTCGTCATAACTTCATTGTTTTCTACATTGAACATCAAATTTGTACTCCAGTCTTTTTCGCTATACAGTTTCAGAGTAGCTTGCCGCACCAACCGGTAGCTGCCGCCGACACTGTTGGCCTGTGCCAGCGGGTTGCCCGCCAGATCGGTGGCAATGCTGCTCATGCCCCATACCACGTTGCTGCCGTAGGGCAACACCTCGTTGTACGTCATGGTCATCACCGTGCCTGCCGCGTTCCAGCTAAAGCTCTTCTTGCTATCGGTCACGTTCGGCACGAGCAGTTGAAAGGCTTTTTGTGTCGTGGTCTTGTTCATCGCCTCGTTGAAGTTCACAGTGATGTTCAGTGGGCTATGGGCCACACCGATGCTGCTGTTGGTCGGCGTGAAGCTGGTCACCTTGGGCGGTGTGGTGTCACCACTCGGCGGCACGACAATGACTGCGGGCGCAGTTTTGAAGCTGAAGGTGTACGGCTGAGCCAACGCGACACCTGCTGTACTTTTCGCAGCTGTACTCATCGTCACGGCATACGAGGTATTGCCCGCGAAGTCACCGGTACAGGAAACCGTCTCAGGTTTGTTGGGAACGATGTTGCACTTCAGATTCGGCACAACTGGACTCAAGGTGATGGCTTGCGCCGCACTGGCCTGCATCGGCTCCGAGAATTTGACCATCACACCCAGACCGGCGGGGTCGACTTGCTGCTGGCCCGACGTGGGGAGACTTGCGATAACTTTGGGAGTGGTCACAATCAGAATCGGACTCTGCACCGTCAGGGGGAGATTGAGCGAGGCGCTGACATTTCCGGCACTGGCCTGAATCTGAATGGTGCTGGTGCCCGCTGGGCTGCTGCCGGTCTGGGTCAAGGTCACGGTGGCGCTGTCCTGACCGTCAGGAATCACCACGTCAGGTGCCGTGACATTGGCGGGTAAGTTGTTGGCGTGCAACTTCACCGGACCGGTGAAGTTCTTGCGCTGAACCTTGACGCTCAGAGTGGCGGGCGCACTGGGTTTAATGCTCAGACTGCTGGTCGTGCTGCTTAATGTCAGACTCTGCGGGAGAGGATCGGGATTGGCCTGCGCCGCCGTCTTGAAGCTGAAGCTGTACGGCTGGGCCAGCGCCACACCAGCGGCGTTCTGGGCGGTGGTCGCCACCGTCACGATGTAAGTCACGCCTGGCTGGAAGTCGCCCGCGCAGTTGACCTGTTGGATCTCGACACTCCCATCATTCACCAGACACGCAAAGTTCGCCACATTCGGCGTGATGCTGATGGTCTTGGCCACGTCACTCTTCATGCCCTGCGAGAACGTCACACCCACGCTCAGCCCAGCGCTGTTGACAGACTGTGCGTCCGAGGCGGGGCTGGTGGCGCTCACCGTGGGCGCAGTCGGCAGGCTCTCGGCACTCTCCACCGTCAGGGGGAGATTCAGCGAGGTCTTGACCGTGTCCGAGCTGGCCTGAAGTTGAATGGTGCTGCTCCCCGCCGGGGAGTTACCGTTCTGAGCCAGCGTCATCTCGGCACTATCCTGTCCGTCAGGGATCACCACATCCGCTGCCGTGACGTTGATGGGCAGGTTGGCCAGGTGCAACGTCACCGGCCCGGTGACGTTGCTGCGCGTCACCTTGACGGCCACAGTGGTGGGAACACCCGCCTTGACACTCAGGCTGCCGGGGGTGGCGACCAAGGTCAGGGCGGCCTGGCCCACCGGCACGGGGGCGGCGGCCACGTTGATCTTGACCTGCACAGTTTTGTGCAGCGTGCCTGCATCGGCTGCGAAGGTCAGGGTGTCGTCTCCAGCCACGCTGGTTCCATCAGTCTTGAGGCTGAGCTTGGCAGTGCTTGCTCCAGCTGGAACCGTCACGGCGGCTGCACTGAGACCCATAGGCGGATTGAGCAGGGTCAGGGTGACGGCACCCGTAAAGCCGCCGCTGCGCTGAAGGGCGGCGCTCAGCTCTGCCGTGCCAGTGGCCTGAAGATCGA
>NZ_VKDB01000067.1 GCF_007280555.1 Deinococcus detaillensis
GTGAAATGATTCAAGTCCCACTGGACTTTATTGAGCGCCTCGCAGACGCACTTTGCTACGCCGCCTGACAGTATCCAATGGCCAAAGTCGAGCTAAGTCAGGCTAGAGATGCAGGCCAGCCCTTGACCGCCAACGCCGTCCAGACCTCGCGCCCGCGCCTCTCCGGGCGTGTGTTGGTGTTTCTGGCAGCGGCATTGCTCCTCCTGCTGGCGCTGCTGGTGTCCCTGGCGCTGGGGGTCAGCCAGATTTCTCTGTCCAGGTGGCCCACCTGCTGTTTTTCCCCGACGACAGTACCGACAGCCTGGTGGTTCACGCGCTGTGGCTGCAGCGCACCCTGGTGGCGGGATTGGCGGGAGCGGGTCTGGCAGTGTCGGGGCTGCTACTCTATAGTGTGACCCGCAACCCGCTGGCCGATCCGGGCATCCTGGGCGTGGAGGCGGGCGGAGCACTGGCCGGAGCCGGCATCGTGGGCTTGCTGGGAGCGCTCTTAATGCTGGCCACCGACACGTTGAGCCGCGCTCTGTTGCCGCCCTTGGAGGCTCCGGCAGGCATCTTCACTACGCTGGTGGGCGCACCTTATTTTCTGTATCTGCTCAGAAGGAGCGCGTGAATCGTCCAGAAGCTGTTCCCGCTCCGCCACTCTCCACCCATGATTTGAAGCTGGCCTACAGCGCGGCGGTGATCGTGCCGCGTCTGAACCTGAGCATCAAAGGCAGGCAGGTCACCAGCATCATCGGCCCCAACGGCTGCGGCAAAAGCACGCTGCTGCGTACGTGCCAGAGAAGCGTATACCCCCTCCCCCTATCCTATCAAATACCCCAGGGGGTATGCTTAGACCATGACCGCGAGCATTCCTATCAGTGACCGTCAAGCCGAAAAGACAAAAATTCTCAACCGCCTGCGCCGCTTGGAAGGCCAGATTCGCGGACTCCAGAGGATGGTCGAGGAGGAGAAGAACTGCGTGGACGTGATGACCCTCTACGCCAGCGCCAAGAGCGCTTTTCAATCGAGCGGCGACGTGATCTTGGAAACCTATGTAGAGATGTGCCGGGCTAGGGGAGACGAACCTGCCGATCTGGTGAAGCTGCTCAAGCTGGCACGCTGAGGGGAGCGGGATTCAGCCCAGTCGTCAGCGCGAAATCCGCCCGCCATCTTCTCAGGAGCCTAGAGCGTGAAGCCCATCGCGTCACGGATGGCAACGCCGTAGACGTGCAAAATGAACATGCTGGTAGTGTGGGGCTTCGCGGTCTCCTCATGTACCGCTGCCCAGCACGCTGGAGTGAGCATACCTCAGCGCCCACAAACTGACCCATCATTTCTATGAACAGGAGCATCAAACCTATGCCTAAGCCCACTTGGAAGACCTTCAGCCCCGCTCAAAAAGCCGCTCTCATCGCTGCCGGAACGGTGCAGACTGCTTTGTTCGCCGCTGCCTGGGCTGACCTGAGCCTGCGTCCAGAGGAGCGGCTGAACGGCAGCAAAACGGCTTGGCGGGCCGCGCTGTTTCTCAATTTCGTCGGGCCAGCAGCTTACCTCGCCTTAGGCCGCAAAAAAAGCGATTGGACGGAAGCCGACATCCCCGATCAATCTGGCAAAGTGGTCATCGTCACCGGAGCCAACAGCGGGTTGGGCTTCGAGACGGCCCGCGCTCTGGCGCAGCGCGGCGCGGCGGTTATCATGGCCTGCCGCAATCCCGCCAAAGCCGACACCGCCGCCAAGAAAATTCAGTCGCTCAATCCTGCTGGAAGCGTCAGCGTGATGGCGCTTGACTTGGGCAACCTGGATTCGGTTCGTTCGTTCGTAGAGGCGTTCAAGGCGAAGTACAACCGCCTCGATTTGCTGATCAACAACGCCGGAATCATGGTGCCGCCGCAGGGCAAAACGGAGCAGGGCTTTGAAACCCAGTTCGGCGTTAACCATCTGGCCCACTTCGCCCTGAGTGCTCAATTGATTGACCTCCTCAACGCCACCCCCGGCGCACGGGTAATCAGCGTCAGCAGCACCGCCCACCGCTTCGGGCAGATGGATTTTGATGACCTCAATTGGAAAACGCGCCCGTACAACGCTTGGCAAGCTTACGGCCAGAGCAAGCTCGCCAACTTGCTGTTTATCTACGAGCTTCAGCGCAAACTGGACGCGGCACGAAAAGGCACGCTGGCCCTCGCCGCACATCCAGGGTACGCAGCCACCGGCCTACAAGGTGAGGGCGGCGGGATGCAGCTCGCCAACCGCTTATTTGCCCAGACCCAGCAAATGGGAGCGCTGCCGACGCTCTACGCCGCCACCGCGCCGGACGTGCGGGGTGGGCAGTATTTCGGGCCGTCGGGTTTGGCCGAGCTTGGTGGCAACCCGCAACGGGCAATGTCGAGTGAGCGCTCACACAACATCAGTGACGCTTGGACACTGTGGAAAATCTCCGAGGAATTGACGGGAACGGCGTTTTCCGTGTGAGTCTGTACCTGAATCTCTAGCTGTACTTTGGGGATATTCAGAATGAGGGGCCGGGGCGGGATGTGCGATGCTAGCCCGTGCGATGACGCATTCATTCCCTCGTTGGACGCGGC
>NZ_VKDB01000068.1 GCF_007280555.1 Deinococcus detaillensis
CGTGAAATGATTCAAGTCCCACTGGACTTTATTGAGCGCCTCGCAGACGCACTTTGCTACGCCGCCTGACAGTATCCAATGGCCAAAGTCGAGCTTAAGTACAGCAAGATAAGTCTTTAGATGAACCTCGCACTGATGGCATTGAGAGCCACTCGTAAAGCGGCCTCCAGCTCAGCTAAGCTGTTGTACGAGAGGCGGGGCATCAAAAAGCCTTTGATCTGCTTCCACACCCCTTCAATCAGATTCAGGAAGGGAGCATAGGGGGGCAAGTACCGGAGGTACAGACCTTGCGCCTCCCATTCGACCCGTTTCTCCTGAACGGCCTTGCCCCGATGAAACGCGGTGTTATCCAGCACGATGACTGTGAGCCGTTCCGGCTCACACTGCTCTGCCAGCGTATCCAGATACGCCATCACCTGGGCTTGCGTGCAACTGCCCGTCAGGGCACGAACCTCCAGCTGCGGAAGTTCACCCTGGAACGAGTAGGTTCCGATGAGATTGAGACGGCCTTGTGATCCCCATCGGGTCGGGATTCGAAACTGCTGACCGGAACCCCGTTTAAACCACGTCGAGGCAACCGACAACATCAGTGAGAACCCTGACTGATCCAGATATTTCAAGCTTAATTTGCCGTCCAGTGCCCTCTTTTTAAGGTGTCCAGAGACGCCCGATGCTGTTGTTCCACTTGAGGGTCAAGCGGCTTACCCGGCGCATACCGTGCCCGTCTCCAGCTGTAACCCAGTGCGGACAGGTGCTGACGAACCGTCTGCGGGGTGATCTGGAGCTTGAACGCCTCCCCCAGCACCTCAATCCATTGAGCAGCAGTCCAGAGACGGTCTTCATCGAGTTTGCCCATCAACACCGCTTCGTGGACAGGAAGGACCTTGACTGGCCGACCTGACCGCAGGGCATCGGCGATGCCCTGCACACCGTGCTGTTCAAAGCGAGTCAGGGCGTTGTGGATGCTCTGCTCAGTCCGGGCGAAATGGATGGCGAGCCGAGAGGCAGTCCAACCCTCTCGGTGGAGGCGCAGCAGACTCGCCCGCAGGCGTACTTTTGGATGAACCCCGGCTCCAAGTTCCAGCGCTTGGAGTTGGGCTGCGTCTTCGGCACTGATCATAATCTGGCGGCTTGGTCTTCCCATTTCTCAAAAATATAATCTTGTTGTACTTGGCAACGAGCTTGCGGGCGGCAAAGTTCAGCACGCTGACGCTGCCTTCATCGCGGTTAGAAATAAACAGGCGGGTGGCGTCGCGGCTGGGATACAAGCCGTGTGCGCCTTTGCCCGTGGCAATGAAGCCCATTTTCCTGGGAACAGGGCCAGAACCGTCAATAACGTGCAAACCATTTGCCATCATGTCGGCCACGTAATACACCTTGCCGTCCGGCGCGATTCGCACGTCCTGCGGCATTCCGCCGACGTTCAGCTTACCCGTGACTGTTCGGGAAGGCAGATCAATTTTGAGCAGGTCGCCGCTGAACTCGCAGGCAGCCAATACCTGCTTTCTATCCGGACTGAAGTCCATGTGGTTGAGGCCCCGACACGGCACCGCGATGGAAAATGCCGTCGTCATCGTTTTGACCGCCAAGAAGTTCAAGCGGGCCTGATTCTCGGCAACTACCATTGCGTACTTGCCGTCGGGGGTAAAATACAGATTGTAGGGGTCAGGGGTGGGAATTGGCTGACTGGGCTTACCAGTGCGCGGATCAATTGGCGTCAGAGACTGCCTGCCTTTGTCGCTGGCCACATATAGGGTTTTGAGATCGTGTGAAGCCACCACATGCTGCGGCTCAGGGTCTACTCGAAAGGTAGAAAGGACTTTGAAGGTCTTGGGGTCAATCACGCTGACGCTGCTGTCTAAGCCGTTGGGGACGTAGACGCGGGCAGGAATGCCAGGAATGCCTTTTACGGCAGGGCTAAGCATTCCTGCAGCAGTGTGGGCGTAAAGGTTGAGTGCCGAAGAGGAGCCCAGCAGCGTTAAGCTGAACAAGGCTGCTGCTGGCCGCAGGGACTTCAATTGACTGGCTAAGTCAGGTGGGCTTTGGCTTCTTGAAGTTTATGGCGTTTAATGGCTGAGTGCAGCGTTTGTAGCGGCGTACCGGCGGGCAAGTTGAGCGAGGCGACATTCAGCGCGTAGTAATCAATGTAGATATCATGGTGGCCTTTGGAGCAAATCGCGCTGTATCCAGCCCGTTTGGCTTCGTTGGTGGCCGCTTGTCCGCCTGCAAGCTTGAGGTTTCCAGCAGAGACAGCCGCGAGCGAAGTGGTTCCCCGCGGTAGATCAAAGACCAGCCACCTGCCGCTGAGACTGCTGGGCATTTGATCCCAGAAGATGATGGCATAGCTCTTGGTGCCCTTGGGTGGCGTGCCACTGAACTTGAGAACGGGCGTGTTGGCCGAGCTGCACTGAAGCGCTGGGTCGCTACCCGATAGGGAAACCTTAAACGGAGCAGCGGTAATGCTCCAGGAAATCCTTCAAGCGGCGTTGCGAGCCTTTGCCGTCTCAACCAGCTTAGCCCAGGGACAGACATAACCCAAGGTGGAATGCAGCC
>NZ_VKDB01000069.1 GCF_007280555.1 Deinococcus detaillensis
CTCCTTCCGGTGCGGCTCCCCTGACCGTGCAGGCCGATCACGATCAGTTCTGAGCCCAGTTGATCGGCCACCTCCAGGATGGCCAGCGCGACCCCATGTTCGGGCTTGACCCCGCCTGCCGGGCCGTCCAGTCTGGTTTTGGCTGAAACGATCAGGCAGCTCGGCGGGCGGCGGCCCAACAAGCTGAGCTCCCGCAGGAGGGTCTGCGCCGCTTCCAGGCCCGAGGGCCCCGATTCATGCGCTTCGAGCACATGGAGCAGCGTGACCTTCCCGCCGGTGGCACGCGCCACATCACAGGCATGCTGGGCCGCATCGCGACTCCACACACTGAAATCCACCGCAACAAGCATCTGGCGCAACACAGGCGTGACCTCCTCGGTTCTCTGTCACCAGCTTGGTCTACGCGCCTTACCGTCCCGTTACCGGAAGACTTTCGCGGCGGCCTGAATTGGGCACGCCGATGTACAGCGCGTCTTGTCTGAGGGTGAAGCCCAGTGTTCGGGCGGCCTGCGTGAGGAGCGCTTGCTCATGCACCGTCCAGGTTCCCACGCGTGGCGGACGCGAGACGGCCAGCACCGCCTCCAGCGTGCCGGACTGGCCGACGATCGGCACCGCGCCTGCGGCAGTCGGCTTCGTTTCAGGTTCAGCGGTCAGAAGGAGCGAGATATTCTCGGCGTACTGCGCCTTACCAGTCTGCACGACCTGACGGCAAAGCGCAACGGCGTCCAGCGGCAGAGCGCCAAGTTCCAGAAGCGGATGGAGTTCAGGGGGGATTTCGCCCCAGACCCTGTTGATCCGCAGCACGCCGAGGTCTACCAGGAAGATGAACAGCGACTCCAGCTTCAGCGCCTCGCCCAAAGCCTCAAGGGTCAGGTGCGCCACTTCGTCGAGTGTTCCGGCGGGCTGAAGGGCGTCGGCCAGCTTGAGTCCCAGCTGGGCGCGTTCCAGTGAATCATGCACCTCACTGCCGTCCGGCTCGAAGCTGAGCAGCGTGGCCCCAACCGCCCGCTGGGCCAGGTGCCGGGCGCAGGGAGCATGGCTCCCGATCTGGTGGGGGCAGGTGAAATCGCTTTCCTTGAGGCGTTCAGCCAGCGCGGTCGTTTCTAGCATCGGCGTGTCCGCAAGGTCACTTCGCAGATACTTGATGAAGCGCCGGTAGTGCTCGACGGCGGCGTATTTGCTCTCGACGCTCGCCAGGCAGGCCATCAAGTCCTGGTGGTAGTTCTCACCAATCAGCGGGTCGGCCCGCAGCGCCTGCGCCAGATGCCGGATCGCCAAATCACATTCGGCGGCCTCGCAGTGCAGCATCGACAGCTCTAAAGTGGCCCGCACATAGCTGGCCTTGTATTCCTCGCGTACGGTGTCCGCCCAGTCGGTGCGTACCTCGGTCAGGTACTCGCCGCCGTAGAGGTCTGCGGCCCGCTGGAGGGCTTCGCGGGTGGCCTGAGTTCCGGAAGGAAGGCCAGTGCCAGCAAGCTGAGCTTCATGCAGCGCGACCTGCATGGCAAACACGTCGCTGGTGGCCAGTACCTCTGAACTCAACCGGTAGCGCTCGTAGTCCTTGAAAACCGACTCGGTCTTCCCCAACGCCGTGCGTACCCGGTGCAGCGCGACCCGGAAGCGGTTGCTGCTGGCTGCGTTTTCGTTTTCTTCGTCAGGCCACAGCGCCTGAGCCACGTCACGCTGGCTGCGCCCGTCTGGAAACGAGAGCAGGTAGAAGAACAGGTCGCGGGCGCTGGCAGCGTGCCAGACGATGTCCTGACCATCCAGGGTGACACGGGTGTGTCCGAACGTCACGATCTTGAGTGTAGGCATAGCGTCCCCTTGATGAGTAGAAGAGAACGTGCACAGCGGTTTCCACGCCGTTCTGAACCTAGGGTAGTGTGCACCGACTGGTGTTAGATATGGTTTTGACCAAGACCACGCTGCTTAGTGGGTGAAACCCGTGGATAAACATGTACATTCACGCTTCGCCTCGGCTTCCAAGCTGTAGCGGTTCAGCCTGGTAACGGCCCCGTAACATCCGCGCATCAGAGTCGCTGCATGGAGACGACGCTGATGAGCTACGGCTGCGGCGTCGCTGTATATCGGGCGGGTGGTTGACATGGCGGCCTTCTGGATTCCGGCTGGATTCTGGTCGTCAGCAGAGCCGGGGCATGCTGGGAAGCACGGCGAATCAAAACGCAATGGTCAACAGGACGAAAGGTCTGGAGGGGCATGACGGCTGACGCAGTTGCCAGGGAAGCTGGTCTGACCCGTTCTACCGAAAGTTCCGGCCTCAGCAGTCAGGCGGCGGCTGAACTCCTGGCCCAGATTGGCCCGAACGAGATTTCGACCTCGAAACCAAAACCATTGATCTTCCAGCTCCTGGCTTACTTCGTTCAGCCGCTGATCGCCATTTTGCTGATCGCGGCAGTCATTTCGGGCGTCTCGGGCGACTGGCTCAACGCCGCCATCATCATTGTGATCGTGCTGGGCAGCATCGGGCTGGACTTCTACCAGACCCGGCGCTCTCAGGTGGCCGCCGAGTCGCTGCG
>NZ_VKDB01000070.1 GCF_007280555.1 Deinococcus detaillensis
CCTGTGGGGACAGCACTGCGTAGGTGGAAGAAGCGTGGCCGATTTTCAGAATGAGACGACGCGCACGCGAGGCTTAGAATCCTGACTGATTTTCTCGGCGACGGCCTTACCCTTACAGTGGCGCTGGCCGAAAGCCCTTATGTTGAATATATAAACCCCCTCCCTAAACCTTTCCCCCTCCTTTCCGCAGCCCAAGCTTTTGCTCAAGCGGGGAATGAGAGTGCCGATGTGGGACAAGGCGTTGGGTTTTGACGCTCCAAAAAAGAATGAACCTTCGTTTTAGGAGTGTTTAGGTCTGTGAAAGGGTAAGCGAGAGTCAAGTGTCTTATTCCCTACGGTCAAGCGCTTGACTCCCTACTGGGATATATTCTCTGTCCACAAAGGAAAATCCAGGTCTTGATTTAGAAAACTGGACATTCGTTTTCTATCCGGTGATCCCCAAAGTCTCGCCTCCTTCTCTCGCCGAGCACCGCTCCCGCGCCCCCATGGCCCAGCCGAGCCAGCCCAGTGGTCAATCCACCGCCCGCTGGTCTCACGCTTTCCCCAACTCAGGTGATCGGTACTACTTGTACAGCACAAGGAACTGCGCCGCCTTGCGCTTCATCGGTCAAGTGGTGCAGGAGGGTCACGGTTTTTGCCTTCCCCATAGGGTATTTCCTCCCCAAAAAGATGGGGCTGCAGTGCCTGCCAGACCATAGGTTCCTCTCCATCAACTGGGGAGCACCTTCTTAAGGCATAAGGGTCAATGTTTCGGGTTTCGTCAAGATTTCCTTGACCGTCGTGTTGCCGTGATTGAGCAGCTTGTCGTCTTCAATCAAATCAAATCCGCAGGCAACTTGGGCAGTATCCGTTTCTTAGTCGGCGGCGTGATCGGCATTTTCTTCTTCGTCCAGGCTCATGAATTCCGTGTTCGAGAAGCTGACCGTATTGCCCTCTTCATCTGTCGCCAGAACTGGCGTCAGCAGCCATTCGCTCAGCGCAAACGTCACCAGTTGAGCGCGTCTTGTTCCCGCATTTTCGCTTAGCGTTTCTCCAGCCTGACTCATCTTCGCTTCGACGACGCCGAGAATCTCATCGAATCCAGCAGCGTCTTCAGCGGTAAAACGCAGCTCACGGCTGACAAAATCATCTTTTTTCTTCTTGGCCTTGGCGCTGGGATCGACTTCCTGAATGTGCTTGAGAATCTCCGCTTCATTCTTCTGACTCAGCAGCGTCCGGGCTTCATCGCGGTTTTTCATGGCCCACTCGTGGTTGTGCGAGATGGCCCGCAGGCGTGAAACGGGGATGCTGACCAGTTCCTCACGGCTGTAGCCCAGTCCCTGATCACCGGTCAGTCGGAAGGTGCGGAAGGTGCTCCAGGCGTCCGAGAGCGTGTTGCGGGCTTTCTTGTCGCCTTCTTCGAGGTGAAGCCGCTGGCCGATGCGCTCGAACAGCCCGTTCTTGCCTTTGGGCAGCTCTTCGACGTACAGACTGGCGACGATGTCCATGCGCCGGACGCGGGCTTCGGCTCCGACTTGCTCGATCTGGGAGTATTCCAGCGCGGCGTCTTGTTGCGGGCGGTACAGATCGGTGGGCAGTGCGCTGAGCAACGGATCAACTTTGGTCATAATTCTCCTAAGGACGAGATGAAGTTTAGGGTTGCCCCGTAAGGCAAAGCCTGTTTCGGTGAGCGGGCACCGACCGAAATTTCAGGTCTGCACCCGCTTGACCGGCGCGTCAAAGCGCAGGGTCGTCAGCGTTTCCATCAAAAGCGCGTACTCCTCTCCGGCGTACTCCAGGGACATGCGGTCTGATTTCTGGAGCTTGTTCAGGTTCCGGTAGATGGCTTTCATGGAAGGGTGGTCTCCGGCCAACCTCGCTGCCGCCACCGGGCCGATGCCGGGGACACCTTTGAGCCCGTCGCTGGCGTCCCCTTGTAGGGCGTGCAAGAGAGCAATGCGGTGCGGCGTACTTTCTTCTTGGCCAGCACCTCCAGAGGCCCCAGCGCGTGGTAGCTGCCCGCTTCCGAATGCAGCACGAACGTGCCGCTGCCCTCCGGCCCGGCGAAGGCCAGGCCCAGCAAATCTTTGTCGTTGCTGCAGATGGTCAGCCGCACTTCGGTAGAAAGGCACTGATCGGCAATCGCGGCCAGTACGTCGTCAGCCTCAAAGCCCGGTGAATGGTAGATCTCCATACCGAACTCGCGTGCCAGGATCGCGGGAGCCTCATCCAGCAATGCGCGGAAGTCTTCAGCCTTCTCGGGCCGGTGCGCTTTGTACGCCGGGTACAACTCATGCCGGAACGTCTTGCCGCCCTCGATGGCTCCCATCAGCCGGATGGGTTCGACTTGCCTCATCAATGTTCGCTGCATCGTCATCAATCGGTGCTTTGCCAAACCGTAAAAGTTGCCCTCCTGCCCCCTGGCAAC
>NZ_VKDB01000071.1 GCF_007280555.1 Deinococcus detaillensis
CGTGAAATGATTCAAGTCCCACTGGACTTTATTGAGCGCCTCGCAGACGCACTTTGCTACGCCGCCTGACAGTATCCAATGGCCAAAGTCGAGCTTAATCCACCACTGCCCCGAAAAAGTCGAAAGAAAGCCGTTCCAGCCGCACACGAGACGCTGTGGCCAGCGGGCCGCCGGATCCAGATGGACGCCACACGTTTTACCCTCGCTGATGGTGTGTGTTGGGCGTATCTGGTGCAGGGCGTCAACACCCGCGCCGTCCTGCACATTCACGTGATTCGGAGTCTCTCCGCCCTGAGCGCGGTCACCGCGCTCAGGGCGGGTATCGCAATGCTCCGTGCTCAAGGGATCCATGACGAGATCCTGATCATGACCGATGGCGGCTCGGACTTCACGTCCGGCGTTTTTCAAGACGCTTGTCAAGCCCTCGGTGGCTGGGTACGGGCCAAGGTCTCTCAGCGGGGCGGGATGGGCATCCTGGAGCGCACCAACCGCACGCTGAAATATGAATTTGTCTTCCGAGAGGAGTTCCGCAAGATTCAGGAATTACGGGATGGAACCGACAGATTTTTGGGCTGGTACAACCGTATTCGGCTGCACTCCGCCTTAGGTTATGTCTGTCCCTGGGCTAAGCTGGTTGAGACGGCGAAGGCTCGCAACGCCGCTTGAAGGATTTCCTGGAGCATTACCGACGGCCTTGTGATCCCCATCGGGTCGGAATTCGAAACTGCTGACCGGAACCCCGTTTAAACCACGTCGAGGCAACCGACAACATCAGTGAGAACCCTGACTGATCCAGATATTTCAAGCTTAATTTGCCGTCCAGTACCCCCTTTTCAAGATGTCCAGAGACGCCCGATGCTGTTGTTCCACTTGAGGGTCAAGCGGCTTACCCGGCGCATACCGTGCCCGTTTCCAGCTGTAACCCAGTGCGGACAGGTGCTAACGAACCGTCTGCGGGGTGATCTGGAGCTTGAACGCCTCCCCCAGCACCTCAATCCATTGAGCAGCAGTCCAGAGACGGTCTTCATCGAGTTTGCCCATCAACACCGCTTCGTGGACAGGAAGGACCTTGACTGGCCGACCTGACCGCAGGGCATCGGCGATGCCCTGCACACCGTGCTGTTCAAAGCGAGTCAGGGCGTTGTGGATGCTCTGCTCAGTCCGGGCGAAATGGATGGCGAGCCGAGAGGCAGTCCAACCCTCTCGGTGGAGGCGCAGCAGACTCGCCCGCAGGCGTACTTTTGGATGAACCCCGGCTCCAAGTTCCAGCGCTTGGAGTTAGGCTGCGTCTTCGGCACTGATCATAATCTGGCGGCTTGGTCTTCCCATTTCTCAAAAGTATAATCTTGTTGTACTTAAGACGGAAAAAACAGTCTCAATGCGCTTGCGTGCGTCTGCGTATTCTTCCTTCCAGCGAGGATCACGGGTTTTGGCGTTCTCTTTGGGTGGCGTAAGATTGGCCCCATCCAGATAAGCTTTATCCCCAAT
Source organism: Deinococcus detaillensis (assembly GCF_007280555.1). Classification (NCBI taxonomy): domain Bacteria; kingdom Thermotogati; phylum Deinococcota; class Deinococci; order Deinococcales; family Deinococcaceae; genus Deinococcus; species Deinococcus detaillensis. The sequence goes on from NZ_VKDB01000071.1 coordinate 1,489, forward strand.
GATTTTGGGTGCGCCGTAGGCCACCCAATTCCCACTCAGGTCATAACCAGCGATCAAGTCATGCTGATGAGCTGGGCGAATCACGTACTGCGCCAATTTGCCGTCGAGCGTACTCCACGCATGGCATTTGAAGCCGTAGACACTGCCTTGCGTTCCGTACCCCTTGGTTGCAGCCCGAACTTTGCAGCGAGCGGCTCGTTTTGAACGACAGACCGGGAATGGAAATGAATCAATCAGGCAAAAGTCAAGGTCTTCGACCTCGACACAGAGGCTTTCAATGGTGGGCAACAGCCGCTTAAGACGTACATTTGCCTGCGTCAAACTGGGAAGGTGTGGACAGAAGTTGAGTTTGATGAATGACCACCAGCACGAGAAATAAGGTTGCTTATGAGATTTTTGAAGTATGGCGATGGCGACCAACTCGGCGTCGTTGGCTTTTTCGTTGGATTGCCGGACTTTGGGCGGCATCTTCGGAGCGAGCCAAGTCTGGAGAACTTGTAGCGACGCTGAGATGGACAGTAAGCTGAGATCGGGATGGCACATTGCACCGTCCCTTTAGCATCTTCTATCTGTCGCTGCAACCCCTATACCTGGTATGATAAATGCTCTAAAGACATGAACAGCGCTGCTTGGAGACTGCGCTGTTGGTAGGGTGAGGTGGGAACAGCCAAGAGCTGATCTGTCAAACTGCGAACGCGCTCCCCCGGAATCTGTGATATTGACATTTCCAGATTCTCCCGGCTGAGAGCGCTTCTACACCGTTATACAAGGTGCAACTTTTGGGGAATGGCATCCTACACGTAAAAGGCAGTGATTGGAATGAACCCCCTAGAGAGGACCAACGGCCAAGCCACTTCGCCCCGACCAGCCGTTAGGCTGATCACAGCGCGAAGGAGCATTCATGCCAGGA
>NZ_VKDB01000072.1 GCF_007280555.1 Deinococcus detaillensis
TGTTGCCAGTGTAATTCATTGTGCAACAGAGTTACGCAAGACGTAGAGGCCGTGCCAGTGGGCAGGTTAAAACCATTGCGATATCGGGCGTTTTCGCACGTTTCCAAACGCCACATCTGCAAGACATTCGAGAACACCTTCAAATATGGATGCAACATAACCATCAGGATGGAGGCGACGCGGAATCTCCCGATTCAGCCAACACGCGCTCGATACGGGGGTCGGGGACGGCCCAGCTCAGACCCACGACCATCAGCAGGATGCCCGCCATGTACGCTGCCGTCTGTCCCAGCAAGGGCAGCACAACGGCGACGACGTAAGCCAGCATCGAGACCTTTTCTTTGGTACTGCCCCGCACCGCCTGCGCCAGCAGGGTGTTGCTAGCATCCGCACGGATCAGCGCCCTTTGGAGCAGGGGAAAGGCCACTGCGCACATCAGCAGATCGAAGGCGTACACGCTGATCGGGGTGGGGGCAAAATGGCTCTCTCCCACCCAGGCCGTGAGCCAGGGCAACAGCGACAGCCAGAACAGCAAATGCAGATTGCCCCACAAGACCACGCCGTTGATCCGCTTGACGGCCTGAAACATGTGGTGGTGGTTGTTCCAGTACAAACCGACGTACAGGAAGCTGACGACATAGGCCAGCATCTTGGGCCAGTCCCTGAACAGGTCACTCAGCTCGCGTCCTTCCGGGACGTCCAACTGCAAGACCATGATCGTGATGATGATGGCGAGCACTCCGTCAGAGAATGCCTCGGTACGGCCCTTATGCATAGGTTTCCATTCTCCTTGGACATCAGCATTCAGCCCGCGAGGTTGGGCCGCTGGACGCCACCTTAAAAAATACGCGTGGGACCACGTCGTCCAGAGGGCGGTCAACGTCCTCACCTCGCTCCGACTCGCTGGCTGCTCAGTACCCGACAGTTTCTGAGGGGACTTGAAACTCATCGTCCAGTACGGCAAAACAGAATGCGTCTCTCTCTCTTTTGACGTCATTGCAGGTCTGCTTTGTCTCCCATTTCCCCGAATACCGCAAAAACCAGGTGGACCTGCTGGCTCTGCTCGTCCTAGCCCTGATCCAGGCCAAAGATGTGCGCCACGCTGCACTGGCCGAGCGTTGCTGTGGCAACGCTCAGACGGCCTCGGTGATTCGCAGAATTGAGCGCTTCTTTGATGGGCATCCGGTGTGTCCTCTGGATGTTGCCCGTCTGGTGCTCGCCCTCTTGCCCGACTCCAAGCGCCGTGAATTCATCGTTGATCGCACGAACTGGAAGCTGGGCCTGATGGACGTCAACGCCCTGGTGCTGGCCATCAACTGGCGTGGCGTGGCGGTCCCGCTGCTCTTTGAGTTGTTGCCACATGGTGGCAACAGCGATACCGACACTCGCTTGATCTTGCTGGGCCAGGCGCTGACCCTGCTGGACTGTTGCGACGTCGCCACCATCTACGGAGACCGGGAATGTATTGGTCAGGAGTGGATTGAGGGTCTGGCCGCCAGGGGATTGCCCATCACCGTTCGGCTGCGGGTGGATACGCGTATTGACAGCTTGCCCGCGAGTGACTGGCTCAGCGACCACCAGCCCAATACCAAAGGAATCGTGCTCAACGACGTGGTGATCTACGGGCTGCCGATGAACGTGGTGCTGACCAGGACCGATCAGGGAGAACCCCTGATCGTGGCGAGCAATGCCATGGCGGCCAGCCGAATATTGAAGGGGTACCGCAAACGTTGGAAGATTGAATGCCTCTTCAGGGCGCTGAAAAGCAAAGGCTTCAAGTTGGAGAACACCCACATGACACTTCGGAGTCATGTGGCACGATTACTGTGTCTGCTGACCCTGGCCTATCTCTGGAGTGTCCTGGTTGGCATCGACCAGGACAAAGTGCTCAAAAAACATGGACGCCCTGCCTGGAGCGTCGTGACCCTGGGACTCCGCTCACTCGTCCGAGCCTGCTCCCGACAATTAGGCACCTTGACGGACGAACTCCTGAACCTCCTCCAACTCTGGACACCGCACCAGAAGGCTCAAGGCGAAAATGTCGGGTACTGAGCTCCCAAACGCTTGACCGAACCTATTCTTGGCCGATTGAATCGTAAGTTCACCAGTAGTGGCCGCAAGCCGTGTTAGCTTGCAGTATGCAACTTCAAAGCGGTTTGAATCCTGACGCAGCGCTGCTTGTTCTGATCGGCGACGCAGTGCGAGAAAATACCCTTGATGAAATTCTGACGCCGGACAGTCGGCAGACGCTGAGCGCCGCTGCTGATCGGCTGCTCCCAGATCTCAAGGCCG
>NZ_VKDB01000073.1 GCF_007280555.1 Deinococcus detaillensis
AGCGGTTTAATCTTGGTCTTCGTGCTGGTCAGCGCGGCGCATAAAGGCCGTTCTTCTGCGCAAAGTGAAGCGCTGACTCCAGCGGATTAGTGCTCTATACCTTCTCTTTACCGTGCTATACGGCGTTTATACCAACATGTTCTACCTTGGGCCTACGCGAAAAGACACCTTCGCGTCACAAGGAGAACACCCCATGAACAAGCCAACCAAGAACGCCCTGCTGTCCCTCACCGTCTTGACCGCCCTCGCCGCGCTGCTGGCCGGATACGCTTTCGCCCAGACTGCAAGCAGTCCCTCCAAGACGATGACCCTTGCCCAAGCTGCCCAGCCCACCAAACCTGAAATGGCCGACACCGAAACCAACGACGGCCCTGACACCCAAGAAGCCACCATCAAAGGCAGTATTGCCCTGCCCGCCGAGGCCGCTGGAGCCGAAGTGCCGGACGCTCAGGAGCAAAGCCAGTATCAAGCTCTCGCCAAGATCAGTGCCGCGCAGGCCAGCGCTGCCGCGCAGGCCAAAGTACCCGGCGCAGTCAACAGCGTGACGCTCGAAGACCAAGACGGTTTCTTGGTGTACGCAGTTAAGATTGGCAACATGGAAGTCATGGTGGACGCCGGCAACGGCCAAGTGTTAGGTCAAAGTGCCGCTGATACTGAAGACACCGGAATGGAGAGCGGCAGCGAAACCAGCGACTAACCTTCCTCGCATTCCCCCCGTAAGAGAGGCGCTCCCAGTGGGAGCGCTTTTTTCTCGTTTCCCTTCCTCTCCCCCAGCGCTATACCGTTTTTATACCTTTGTTTGTCAAGCTGTTGTCATGGCTACCTTGCTCACCCGCGCCCGCACTGCCCGCCCCGCTCAACTCCTGCGGCTGCTGATCGGCATTCTGATTCCGCTGCTGATCGTCGGCGTGGTGGCCGAGGACTTGGTGGAAAAAGCCCGTTTCGCCTTCGAGACGCCGCTGCTGCTGTGGATTCATTCTTTCGCCACGCCCAGCCTAGACCGCCTGGCCCTGATGTTCACCACCGTCGGCGGCGTCAGTGTAATTGCCCCGCTCAGCGCGGTGATTCTGGCGTTCTTGTGGTGGAAATACCGCTCGCTCGCTTACTTCTGGGCCTTATCGGTCGGCGGCGCAGCGGCGCTCAACGTCATCATGAAGCTGGTCTTTCACCGCGCCCGCCCTGAGCTGTGGCCCAGACTTGTTCAGGAAAGCGATGCCAGCTTTCCCAGCGGCCACAGCATGTACAGCATGGCCTTCGTGGTGGCCCTCATCTTGATGTCGTGGCGTACCCCTTACCGCCTGCTGGTTTTGGTGCTGGGCGTACTGTTTACCCTGAGCGTCGGGCTGTCGCGCCTTTATCTGGGCGTTCATTACCCCACCGACGTACTGTGCGGCTGGCTCTCGGGGCTGGCGTGGGTGCTGGGCGTCTACAGCATCATGGCCAATCACAGATCGGGGCAGCCCAGCTCATGAGGCTGCTAATTGTCGAGGACGACCCACACATTGCCGAGCTGCTCAGCGACGGCCTGACCGAAGAAGGCTATGAATGTGACCTCGCCGCCAGCGCCGCCGAAGGCGAACCGCTGGCCCAACTGTTTCCCTACGCCCTGCTGATTCTGGACGTGATGCTGCCCGAAGGCATCGACGCGGGCTACCAGCTCGGTGAGCGGCTGCGGGACTCGGGCAACAAGATTCCGATTTTGTACCTCACCGCACGCGGCACCGTGGAAGACCGCGTCACCGGCCTGGAAGCCGGCGGCGACGATTACCTGACCAAGCCGTTTGCCTTCACCGAGCTGCGGGCCAGAATCCGCGCCCTGCTGCGGCGGGCCAGCGGCAACACCCAGAATGCGGTGCCGCTGCCAAAAGGCTGGATGATGGACTTGGGAGCGCGTGAAGTCTACGCGGCAGGCGTGCGGGCTGATTTAACGCGCCGGGAGTTCGCCCTGCTGGAGCTGTTCGTGATGAATCCGGGCCGGGCGTTTGGAAGGGACGAGATTATTGAGCGGCTGTGGCGCGGCGAGGGAAGCGTGGAGCATAAAGTGATTGACGTGTATGTCAGCACCCTGCGC
>NZ_VKDB01000074.1 GCF_007280555.1 Deinococcus detaillensis
GAGGTGGCCGGGACTCCATCCTGGCCACCTCGTTGCCTGAAATGCCTCACCTGCACAGCACTATTCAGTGGGCCTTGAATATCCCCAAAGTACAGCTAGAAGCTATCCGGAACTATAGTTACCGCGCGGGCCTGGCCTATTCCATCACCAGTATTTCAACCGACTTATGAAAAAGTGGATTGAGTTGGCCCTGACGGTGGCTTACAGCTTGGCTTTCGTCGGCGCAAATGCTCCGGCCATGAGCAGTCTTCAGGCGGTTCCCTTCCCCGCCGGGTGTGCCTGTACCCTTGCTATTTCACAAAGGGGATAAAATCCAGCCTCACAGGAAGGCCGTGAAGGGGCCTCCAAATCTTTTTGAGGGTTAAAGTACCCATCTGTTTTACCATTCTTCGACCTCCTGCGACACGTCATTGTCTTGCACCGCCACGTACCGGCGCGTGGTATCTACCGAGGCGTGGCCCAGAAACAGCCCCACCCGCGTAAAATCTTTGGTTGCCTGATACAGCCGGGTGCCGGAGTGTTTGCGTGCGGCGTGAAAGCCCCGCCACTCACAGCCGCAGGCAGCGAACACCTTGCGGGCGCGGTAGGTGGCCTGCCCGTAATCCCAATCGAAATAACGCCCTGCCGCGTCAAGAGTGGTGAGCAGCGTGAGGGCCTGACGGGTTCGTGCGCCGAGCGGCACCCGCCGCACCTTGCCGCCCTTGCCGTGGACAGTCAGCGTCTTGCCTTGTACGTCACTCGCCTTGACGCTCAGCGCTTCACTGACGCGCAGACCCGCGTGAGCGCACAGGAAAAGCAGAGCGGCCAGCGGCGCATCACAGTGCGGGAGGACGAGATCGACCTCGCTCAGGTACGGCGGGTTTTTGACGATGCCCGGGGTGGGGTCGCTCGGAACATAGACTTCGCCGAACGGCTGGGCTTCGGTGGCCTGCGCCCAGTTGAGGGCCCGGTAGAGAGCGCGGACACCTGCGGTGTACTGCGCGATGGTGGACGCGGCGAGCAAGCCGGATTTGCCTTTGCCCCCGGTGGGGCGCTGCTGAAGATGACTGAGGTAACGTCCGCCGTCGCGCCGCCCCGGACGCAGCAGGGAGACGCCGCTGCTCTGCGCCCAAGGAATGAAGTCCTGCACCGCGAGACTGTAAGCACCCAGAGTTTTGCGGCTGGTTCTTGCCCCTTTGCGGCTAGCAGTGGTCATGTAGGCGTGCAGTACCAAAACGAGGGTGGGCGTGTTGTAGGCAGCAGCCGCTTGAACGGCCCTGACCCTCAAAACCTGGTCGGTGAGATTGGCGTAGCTGAGGGTGGTGTTGAGCGGGATGAGATCCGTGGACATATGAATATTTTAATACTAATCAGGCTTAGTGTGAATCTGTATACCCGCTACCCTGCTTGTCTTTCCAGATAACACACGCTCCATCTCCCGATTGCGGAGGTTTTGCATATTCGGTAGGTACTTAGCTGTACTTTGGGGATATTCAAGGCCCACTGAATAGTGCTGTGCAGGTGAGGCATTTCAGGCAACGAGGTGGCCAGGATGGAGTCCCGGCCACCTCTGCTCGGATGGCGGGCACGGTCTCGCCGCGCAGGTCATCTGGCTGGGTCAAGCGTAGCCATTGCAGGAAGGTCAAGGCGACCATACACAACACGGCGTGATGGTGCAGGCCCTGCCACGAACGGCCCTCGAAGTGCGCTAGGCCGACCTCCTGCTTGAGTGAGGGTGACCCAGTTTTGCGTAGATGGAGATAAGCCTCGACAATAGGAGGCACCATCATGACAAACCGCAGAATCCATACCGCTGACTTCAAACGA
>NZ_VKDB01000075.1 GCF_007280555.1 Deinococcus detaillensis
AAATCAGTCAGGATTCTAAGCCTCGCGTGCGCGTCGTCTCATTCTGAAAATCGGCCACGCTTCTTCCACCTACGCAGTGCTGTCCCCACAGGAACAGCTTTCAGGAGACCCACCATGAACAGATGCGGATGCATCATTAAAAGCGTCAGAAGTCTAGGCGAGCGAAGCGCCCCCACTTGGGAAGATGCCGTGAGCTACGGAAAAGTCATTGCCCGTATGGGCCGCAAAGTCACCATCACTGATCTGTACAGCTATGAGCGCCACGTCATCACTGCCGATGGCACCACCACACCTATAGGCAAGCTCATCGTCCGCCGATTTCTGGGCGGCGCGTGGAATGACGGCCTGAACTAAAACCCACCCCGTCCTTTTTGCCCCCGGCTTTCTTAGCGGGGGCGCTTCCATACAAGGAGATCACCCTGTACGACTACTACGAGACCGCCGCCGTTGACAACGCCAAGAACCTTCAAGCCAACCTTTTTGCCACTTGGGGCGTCAGTATTTATGACCCCCAGATGCGCCGTCAGGCTGAAAAGACCATTGAGTTGGCCCGCGAGAGCTGGTCGGCCCGTGTCAATGCTGCCGTCGGGGTGGCCCAAGCGGTGCTCGACCACAACCGCGACACCGCCCTCGCCGTAACTCTGCGCTGATCCCGTCCCCGCAGGGACAGACAAGCTAAGCCGCCACCGCCACCCGCGCCCGATCAACATGTCCCGAATGAGGAATCTTCCGGATGGGGCTGCCCCACACCTGCAGAGAGGCTCCAGAGATGCGGGAATGACTTGTTCCCAATTCTCCTCGTCTGACACAGCACTCCACGTGAAGCATGATTGAACTTCAACCACACGCCAGCCTCCCGCTCAGCTGACAATTCGATACACCCTGGGTCACCGATATGCTGGCCCCATCGACGCAGTCAGTCCTGCGGGTCGTCGAGGTGTCTCCGGATCAATCAGCTCCTCAGACGTCAGCGTCACTGATGTGGGGACTGCCTTCAGCCGGTTCCGGCCAGGCCCCGGCAAACCAGCAGCCGGTCGTTGCTCTCCCCCATCTCGTAGCCGTCGGGATGCTCGATATCGCTGCGGGCCGCGCCGACCCGGATCACCCGGCAAAGTGCTCCGAAGAGTTTGACCACGTCTCCGACTTCCAGCGACTTGACCAGTGGTTTCTTTTCCCGCGCTGCACGCGGCAGCGGCTCTTTGGCCAACTCGATCCCCGGCAAGGCCACGTCCTTGTTTTGACGCATCAGGTGGGTGAAGAAGCCGCCTGGGTTGCTGATGATGGTGTGCTGCGCCAGGCGCTTCATGTCCCGCAGCCGCTGGGTCACCAGTTCAACCGAGTTGCGGTACTTCACGACCGCCTTGAGCGCCGTGATTGGACTGACCCGCGCCGCCACCGCCGCCACGACCACCGGTTGCAACTCCTCCGGCAGCAGCAACTCGGGAGCCGCTTGCTCGCTGTCCAGGAGGGCGATTTTGTTGGTGTCCGCATGTATTTGTTCTTTTTGTTTTTGTACTGCCGACAAATACATGTGGACACCATCCGGGACAGTGACAGCGGGCAGAGCCTCGGTCACCCGGCGCAGGGTGCGCGGGTTCATGGCGGGCAGGGCCTGATACGCCTCACAGCGGTCAATCCCGAGCAGGTTAAGGAGTACCTGCGCGACGCCGTAAGCGTCGGTGCAGGCTTTGAGTTGGTCGCGGGCGTCGGTGAAGCGGCTCTCAAGGGTGGGCTGTGCGTCGGTGGGGACACTCACGGGGAACTCCG
>NZ_VKDB01000076.1 GCF_007280555.1 Deinococcus detaillensis
CGTCCTGGCATGAATGCTCCTTCGCGCTGTGATCAGCCTAACGGCTGGTCGGGGCGAAGTGGCTTGGCCGTTGGTCCTCTCTAGGGGGTTCATTCCAGTGTGGATGTGCCGGGTTCGCAGGACCGGTCCATGCTGCTGAATAGATCAGCTCAGGGCGTCAGCTCCCCGTCGGCGTCGCCCATGTTGGTGCTGGGGGGATTGCTGGCGTCCATCGTGCCTTTCAGGGCCACATCGTGCTTGTCCATGCCGCGCTCCTTGTAGGCTCCAGCTTCACTGCTCTCGGCCTCGACCCGGGCGGCCAGTTCCGCGCGCGCGTCAACGCGGCCCATGAACTGCAATTCCACGTTGGTCGGCTCCTGGTTCGCGTCAGCAGTGGTTGCGGGATCATGGCGGGTCTCATCTTGCGTCATGCGTCCACGCTACCAAAACACCCCGTCAGCGTGGGCCTCCCCCGCTGTTGCAGTTCTTCCGCCCATTCAGCCTGAGTCAGTGGCTTTCTACGGCGGCCTGGGCACAATGTCTCTCAATCCGCTTCCGAGCGCGGGGGCGGTGGAATTGCCTGGGGAGTGTGCGGCGTGGGTAGGGGACCAGATTGTTGCTCTGAAACGTGTCCCCGTCCATAAGGAGGCAATGTGGCAGAGGCTGCTCGGTGTAGTCCTGGCCGTCTCGGGCCAGTTGATGCTGCTGCCTGCAAACTTGGGGTGGCTGACGCAGATCCCAGGTCCTGGGCAGGCTGGAAAAGATCAAGGTATGTCTGCCGTGTGGAGTACGATGTCCCTGGTTCACCTAATTCAAATCTTGGCTTTCACCCATTCAAGTTTGCTGAACTCACAACTCTAACTCAGACGGGCTGAACTGTGCATTGGCACCCAAGGGCGGATTTCTGTTCTTCCGCTAGTCACATCCCCTTAACCAGATCGTGCAACGCTTCGAGGGTCTCATCCATAGGGGTATACGGATCGCGGCTATGAATCTGGTACAAATCAATGTAATCGGTGCCCAGGCGTTTGAGACTGGTGTGGGCTGCGTCCATGATGTGCTTGCGTGACAGCCCCACATTGTTGGCGCCCGGTCCCATCGGCGCAGCGACTTTGGTGGCCAGCACGACATCCTCGCGCCGGGCAAGCTCCCACAGGGCGCGGCCAGTAATTTCCTCACTGCGTCCCAGACTGTACATGTCGGCAGTGTCGAAGAAATTGATGCCGAGTTCGAGCGCCCGCTGAAAGAAAGGCCGACTGGCATCTTCATCCAGCACCCAGTCGCGCCACTGCGGATCACCGTAGGTCATGCAGCCCAGGGCGATTCGGGAAACCTTCAAACCGCTGCGGCCCAAACGGGTGTAATTCATGGCACTTATCATGCGCGGCCTGTCCGCAGCTGCACAACCCGCTGGCCCTACGCTCCCTTTTTCTCAGTGGACACTTCTTTCAGGACGGCCTTCCAATGCCGTGTGGGTTGTCAGAGCTGTATAGAGACTTGAACTTTACATATTTGCCCTGAGTTGTTTGAGCAGTTCGCGTTCGTCGCTACTGCCTCAATTCTCTACAATCAGAGCGGTTTGCAAAGCGGCTGAAGTCGAGGGGGACATGGACCTATTCAGGGACGGGCAGCCAGTTCGGCCAGCAACATCGCCCCAAATCCAGTCGCTCCAGCGGGACCAAAGGCGTGGGCTTTGTCCTTGAGGGCGTTGCCGGCAATGTCCAGATGTGCCCAGGG
>NZ_VKDB01000078.1 GCF_007280555.1 Deinococcus detaillensis
TCCTGGCATGAATGCTCCTTCGCGCTGTGATCAGCCTAACGGCTGGTCGGGGCGAAGTGGCTTGGCCGTTGGTCCTCTCTAGGGGGTTCATTCCACTGACGCTGGACGGCAAAGAGCTTGAAGTCGAGGGGATGGGGGTGATGATCGCCAACTTCGGGATGGCCAACTACCGGGTGCCGATTACCGGCGACGTAATTCCTGCGGACGGAAAGCTGACCGTGATCGTGCTAAAGGGCAACAGCATTGCGACCCTGATTCCGACGCTGCTCGGCAGCCTCCGGGCCAAACTGCATCTGGGCAACGCCGACCTCGGCGACAGTCTGGAAACGTTCGATGCCACTGAGGTCAGCGTGCAGGCCAGTCAGGCTTTACCGGCCCAGTACGACGGGGAAATCGTCGAAGGGGACGTTCAGCTCCTGAAGGTCAGGGTATTACCGGGAGCTATTCGGTACTTCACTCCGGCAGCCTTGAAAGACCTGACGACCTGATCTGGAGGGAATGTCACTACGGCTTCTTAAGCAGAACGGACCCCCATTAGGGGCCTGCTCGCACTTCACGGGCCTGTCTGCTGTCTTGGACAGAACGGCAACCTCACGGGCCTGTCCGCTCCGCTCAATTTATCTCTGGATAAATGGGTGTACTTGGTGAATTTTTCCAGTAGTAGACCGGACCAGTAGTGGTGTTACACTGCGCCGATGAAAACGGAGTCATACCAAGTTCGTGAGGGTAAGAAGCTGAGCCTCAAGGAGTACAACCCCAACGAGACTGCAGGCGTCAGCAAGGAAGAGGCTGCTGTTCGCAAACCGCAACTTCAGCTGCACCTGGTCAAGCTTCAGGAACGGTTACACGCCAAAGAAAAGCAGAGCCTACTGGTGGTGCTCCAGACCCGCGATGCTGGCGGTAAGGATGGGACGATCAAGCATGTCTTCACCGGGCTCAATCCGCAGGGCGTCAATGTCACTGGTTTCAAGGAACCGACTCCGCTGGAGCTGAGTCATGATTTCCTCTGGCGGGTTCACGCGCATACACCAGTGGCCGGTATGATCGGCGTCTTCAACCGCTCCTATTACGAAGACGTGCTGGTGACACGGGTTCACGGCGAGGTGGACAAGCAGGAAGTCGAGCGCCGATATGAGGAGATCCGCGCCTTCGAGATCTCACTCCAGAACCGTGGCACCCGAATTTTGAAGCTTCATCTGAACATCAGCAAGGATGAACAGAAAAAGCGTTTTCAAGACCGGCTGGACGATCCTGAGAAGCATTGGAAGTTCAGCCAGAACGACCTCAATGAGCGTGCCCTCTGGGACGACTACACCAAGGCTTACCAGGACACGCTCAGCGCTACCAGTACCGCCACCGCCCCGTGGTACATCATTCCCGCTAACCATAAGTGGTTCAGGAACGACCTGATCATGCATATTCTGCTGGAGACCCCGAACGATATGAATCCGCAGTTTCCCAAGGTGGATTTCGATCCCAGTAAGATCATCATCGACTGAGACGGATTTCGGTTGAACAATTATGCAATAACTGCGAAACCCGACCAGCGGGAGTAGGAAAAAGTACAGATTCCAGGTATCTGATTAGCGGCTTCCGGCGCTCCCGTCCAAGGACGAGGGTGCTGCTGTTAAGCTGTGGCGCATGGCTGGGACGCTGAGAGAACAGGATCTG
>NZ_VKDB01000079.1 GCF_007280555.1 Deinococcus detaillensis
TCCACCGTGGAAACCGCCCGTCTGCGGGGTCAGGATCCCGTCGACGTCTTGATGTCCTTGCGCTGCTGACCTTCTACAAGCCGCTAATCAGATACGTCGAGCTTAGAGCTTGTTCTACAATTCTGCGAAAATCTGCGAGTTTCCCCGCATCAATTTTAGCGTTTTGGAGTGCCATTAAAATGTTCAGAGGTTTTTTACCATTTTCTCTAGGCTCTTCTATTCCTAGATAATGTTCTAAACAGTGGAACAAGGATATTGGCAGATGAATTGTTAAATCGTTGCAGCTGGAGTCGATAAGGCTCTTCAGTTTAGGATTAATAACGATGGAATTTCTACCTGTTAGATGCTCATCACCATCATAGATAACACCATGAGGAATACCAAATGCCTCTAGAAGTTTCATGTATCTGGAAATATTGTATTTTCCAAGCGAATCAAGTATGTATAATTTCTGATTGTCAAAATCTGACCAATCGTTTTCAAAAAGATAATTTAGCAAGACTCTTTCCGTTGCACCTTCTACAATAAGAACTTTGCCAGCAAAGAACAGAGATGATCTTTCAGAATCTAGCCATATATGATAGCTAAAGTTGTCTGTGTAATTTTCTTGATCTACTGTTAGCCCACTCAAAACCTCATTAATTTTGCTTTGCTGAGCTAATAAGTCTTCTAGCTTAGCGTCATCTAGCTGAAAAACTTTACTGATCCCCTGATCTCTAGAAACTCTGGCTATTGATTTGAGATTTTGAGATGATTTTTGGACAAAATTTGGAGAGTGGCTGGTGACTATAACCTGACTATCTTCCGTCTCACTTAGCTTTTTCAAATGTCGGAAAAGTACTGTTTGCTGGTTTGGATGTAAATATGCTTCTGGTTCTTCAAATATCAACGTTGTACTCGATGAGTGACCTGCGTTCTGCTTGCTTTTAGATTCAGAGGCGAGTTTAATCAAATTAAATATGACTGATCTTTGAAATCCGTGGCCATAATTTTCTATGCTAATTTCTTTGTCTGGCGAGTTTTTGTCCGCAAATCCAAAATCAATCATCAATTTAATAATATCAGACTCGTCAATGTGTTTTGCTGAAAACTTAACTTCTATACCCCATTCGCTCAATTGACTATCAAAAGAGCTTTTAGTATCTTTAAGTAGTCCACCGTCATCACGAAATTCCTGATTTATTCTCTCAACACTTTCTCTGAGATGAGAGAAAGCAGTCTGTTTCTCTGCTAAGTTTTCAAAAGCGTATGAGATTATATTTCTCAGTACTGATGGGCCAGATAGTTTTATCTGATCGTATCTGATTAGCGGCTTGTAGAAGGTCAGCAGCGCAAGGACATCAAGACGTCGACGGGATCCTGACCCCGCAGACGGGCGGTTTCCACGGTGGACT
>NZ_VKDB01000080.1 GCF_007280555.1 Deinococcus detaillensis
TGAGCGCGGTCACCGCGCTCAGGGCGGAGAGACTCCGAATCACGTGAATGTGCAGGACGGCGCGGGTGTCGACGCCCTGCACCAGATACGCCCAACACTGGAGCGAGCTATACCTTTGAAGAAATGGTCATCGGCACTGCAAGGTAAAACAGATTCGAAATCAACAGGAGAGGCGACGCCCGTGATGGACGCCGCCTCTTGACATACCTTGCTCCTCAAGTTGGGAGGCAGGGCAGCACACACATCACCAGAGGGGTGAGAAATGATTCAAGCCAACAGAGACGCCACTGCGACCATTCCCGCCTCTCCCACCGAACCGGCGCACAGCTTGAGCAAAGTTCCCGAGGTCGTGCTGCTGTTCTGGGCCATCAAGATTGCGGCGACCACCCTTGGAGAAACCGGCGGAGACGCCCTCTCCATGTCGCTAAATCTCGGCTACCTGCTCAGCACGGCAGTCTTCGCTGGCCTCTTTCTCATCGCGGTCTCCGCGCAGATGAAGACCCGGAAGTTTCGCCCGTTTATTTATTGGACGACCATTATCGCCACGACCACGGTGGGGACGACCCTCGCCGATTTTGTAGACCGCTCACTCGGCATCGGCTACGCGGGCGGAAGCCTGCTGCTCATCAGCTTGTTGCTTGGTTCACTGTACATGTGGTACCGCACCACCGGCAGCGTCTCGGTGGCCTCAATCACCACGCGGCGGGCTGAACTGTTTTACTGGATCACCATCATGTTTTCGCAGACGCTTGGCACTGCCCTCGGCGACTGGACAGCTGACCCTGTAGGCCTCGGACTGGGCTATACGGGCGCAGCGCTGATTTTTGGCGGTGCACTGCTGCTGTTGGTGCTGGCCTACTACAAAACCAAGATTTCTCATACGGTGCTGTTTTGGGCGGCGTTTATCCTGACCCGTCCGCTGGGCGCGGCACTGGGCGATTTTCTCGATAAGCCGGTTGACAAAGGTGGCCTCGCCCTTGACCGCTTCACCGCTTCCCTGGTGTTGCTGGCGTTGATCGTCGTCTGCCTGTTCTTGTTCAGGCAGCGGGCCAGCAAAGCCATGCACTAACCCGCTTCTGGTTGCTTCTGAGCAGCCCGCTGAGTAGAGCGAGCTACACTTCTGAGACGATGGTCATTGGCGCGGCGCGTTAAAAACAAAGCAGTGTCTCAAGGAAAGGGCGGCGTCCATAGTGGGCGTCGCCCTTCTTCCAACTTGCTTAGCACAGTGGAAAACTCACTCGCGCTTCTATCAGCGGTTTAATCTTGGTCTTCGTGCTGGTCAGCGCGGCGCATAAAGGCCGTTCTTCTGCGCAAAGTGAAGCGCTGACTCCAGCGGATTAGTGCTCTAT
>NZ_VKDB01000081.1 GCF_007280555.1 Deinococcus detaillensis
GCCAGCAACATCGCCCCAAATCCAGTCGCTCCAGCGGGACCAAAGGCGTGGGCTTTGTCCTTGAGGGCGTTGCCGGCAATGTCCAGATGTGCCCAGGGCCGCGTCACGAATTGCTGCAAAAAGAGCGCCGCCTTGACGCTGCCGCCAGCCGGCACCATATCGCTATTCTTCAAGTCGGCGATGCCAGAGCGGTAGCTCTCCAAGTAAGGTGCGTGCAGCGGCAATGGCCAGACCGGCTCTTGGGCGGTTTGTGCCGCGTCCTGCACCGCTCGGGTCAGGGCTGGGTTATCGCTGAACAGGGCTGCCACATCCTCGCCCAGTGCCGTGACCTTAGCGCCGGTCAGGGTGGCGATGTCGATGATCTCGTCGGCCCCTTCCTGGGAGGCTAGGGTCAAGGCGTCTGCCAGGATCAGACGGCCCTCGGCGTCGGTGTTGGTGACTTCAACCCGCTGGCCGTTCAGCGCCCGGTAGATATCGCCGGGGCGCATGGCCGTTCCTGAGACGGCATTGTCGGTGGCGGCGATGTAAGCGCGAACTTCGTGCTGGGGGCGCAGGGCGGCCACGATCTGCATCGCGCCCAAGACCGCTGCCGCGCCGCCCATGTCGCCTTTCATGCCGTACATCCCGCCAGCGGTCTTGAGACTGTAGCCACCAGTGTCGAACATCACGCCTTTGCCCACCAGGGCCGTGATCCGCTTGGGCGCATGGTTGCCTGTGCCCTCAGGCCGGTAGGTGAGCTTGAGAAATTGAGGCTCGTGGGCACTGCCCTGGCCCACCGCTACGAACAAGCCCATGCCTTTTTGCTGGCACTCGGCCTGTCCCCAGACCTCGATTTCCAGCTGGCTCTCCTGGGCCACCTTGCGGGCCACTTCAGCAAAGGCTGTGGCTGGTAAATCGTTGTAAGGCGTGTTCACCAGGTCACGTGCCAGGCGGACGCCGGAAGCCAGCGCCGATACCCGCTGGGCTCCGTCGTCCGATAGGTTATCCATGCTGAGCTGCTCAAGGGCGGGCGCTTCTTCGGGTTTGTAACGGCTGAAGCGGTAATTGCCCAACTGCACGCCCAGAGCCATTTCACTGGCCAGTTCCGCTCCCAGCCCCATGACGCCAACCGAGCGAGCCTTGAGTTTTTCTGCCGTCCGCGCTGCCGCTACCCCGAGTGCGCGAGCTTCGGCTGCAGTGGTGGGTAAGGTGGCGAGGGCCACGTCGCGCTGACCCAGACGCACCACTTCGAGCTGTCCGGCCTTGAGATCTGGGAGCAGCCGATCAGCAGCGGCGCTCAGCGTCTGCCGACTGTCCGGCGTCAGAATTTCATCAAGGGTATTTTCTCGCACTGCG
>NZ_VKDB01000082.1 GCF_007280555.1 Deinococcus detaillensis
GGCCCAGTGGCCTGACTTGCCCAATGCCACCCCAGGCTTCTGAAGCCCAGGACCGTCCATGCTCCATGCTGCTGACCAGTGCGGGATCATCCAGACCTCCCTATCTCATAGGATCGCCACGTCCCCTCTTCGGCAGTTCAGACACAGCTCCTGGACAACATCGGTGGCCTGGTTCACTGGTCAGCCGTAGCTGGCTGGAATATTCAGGGCCCACTGGCCACGGTAACCGCTTCCAGTTCGCGCTGCAAACCGTCTCGCAAGTCACCCAGGTCTGGGCAGGTCTCGGGATCGGCGATCAGGGTGATGGTCAGGGTGCCCACGTAGGAGAGCACCGCGAACGAGACGGTGACGTTCCCGCTGGCCGTCGCCAGCGGAATGATCTTCAGGATGGGATGGCCGCCCAGATGGACGGGAAGCTGCGGCCCGGCTAAATTGGTCACGAAAGTATGGATCAGGCGTTGATGGTCGATGAACCGCTGGTAGAGTCCCAACTGGGAGAGCAGCTGGAAAACCGGTCGAAGCAGCGCGTTCGAGGCACCCGGCGCAGCGCCTTTCGCGGCGCGGGTGAGTTGGGCCACCGTCCTGAGCCGCTCGAACGCCTCACCCGTGGCGGGCAGGCGAACCGGCACGACGGCGCTCTGGTTGCCCAGGGTCTGGACGCCCGTGTGAGGCCGGAACGAGACTGGTACCGACAGAACGAAGCTGTCCGCCACCTCCCCACGTCCGGCCAGCAAACTGCGGAGCGCCCCGACAACCACGCTGAGCACCACGTCGTTGATCGTCGCGCCCTGGCGGTGGGCCACCTCACGCACGAGGTTCATGTCGCACTCGACGGTGGCGAAGCGCCGACGGCTGCCGGTGGGCTGGTTAAGCGACGAGGGAGCCAGGCGCGTGCGGAGGGCTGGCCCGAACAGCTTGATGCTCCGAACTGCGCCAGCCAGCACGACCGGGAGGCGTCCAATCGCACGGATCCCGGTCCTGGCCGCGTCGGCGATGAGTTGGGCGCGGGGAGGTGCGGGGCGGGGGAAGGACTCCTCGGGCGTCCCGCACAGGGTGTCAGCGAGCCCGGCCAGCAGCGCCAGACCACCCAGGCCATCGGCCAACACGTGGTGCACGCCGAAGATCAGGGCGGTCTGACCGTCGCCCACTGCCGTCACCAGGGTGGCGGCCCACAGTGGCCGGTCTGGCGGGAGGGCCGCCGTGAATACCCGGCCTGCCACTTCCAGCACGGCCTGCCGGCCTCCGGGTACCGGGCACTCAACCACGGACACATGATCGGCGAGGCTGAAGCTGGGGTCATCGACCCAGAGCGGTCGACCCCAGCCGA
>NZ_VKDB01000084.1 GCF_007280555.1 Deinococcus detaillensis
CCTGACAGCCTGACAAATTTTATGAGAGTGGACGAAAAACGAGCTGCCAGCCGACTTCAAGTGTCGTTCGAGGGTCAGCATCTGAGCGTTTTCTTCGGCTGGGCGGCTCAGGATCAGGACCACCCTGGAGCGTCAGACGGGAGAAGACCGTCCGACCTCGACTCAGCGCATACTGAACGGTACGCAGACCAATTTTGAGATAACTGAGTGCCCGTTTCCAGTGGGGATCGACGTGTCGTCGATCCCCACTCTGAACGGTCTGAAGACCTTCTGATACGAGCAGCAGAGTCGCTATCGCTAGTACCAAGACCAGCCGTTCCAGGCTGGCCGCATCACGGAGTCTGGAATCTTCCAAACCGAACAGGCCGCTTTTTTCGTCCAGAAAGCCCTCTTCAATTTGGAAGCGCTCGCCGTACTCAGCGAATGTCTCGATACCCGTCGGCTGGTCACTGACGACTTGCCACTGCTCTGGGCCGTCCGACGGACGGCCCAGAGCGATATGGACGGGACCGAAGTGCTGTCCAGTCAGCGTGATGTTGTGCAAGCAGCGCGTTTCTCGTGGTGCGAGTTTCACCTCACCCACCTTGCACAGTCGTTTCTTCCCTGGAGCAGCCATGATCAAGCTCGACTTGATCCGGATGCGATAATGCCATCCGCAGACCCGAAGCCAGCCCATGAGGGCCGTATCGCAAAAGCCCCGGTCCGCCAGCAGGCGAACCTCACGCAGCTTGAGGAAGTCGAGCATGCCTTTGACTTCGGCCAGGATGGGCAGAAGCTGGGCGGTGCTGACCTGGGCGCTGGAGTGTTCGAGAACACGGGAGACGAGCGGCACCGCTCGTCCCCGAAAGAGGACCGAAATGCGGATCAGGCAGAACTTCTCGAAGAGGACGCTGGTATCGAGTGCCAAGATCAGGGTGTGTTCACCCCAGTCCCGCAAGGCGCGGGTGATCAGGGGACCGTAGATGCTGGTCGGGTCGATGGCTGGATTCTTCAGCCACCGACGGACTCGGCGCTCGGTGCTCTGAGCCAGAGTCGCTCCAGCATTGATGTGAGACAGCCAGTGAGGAAACGTGCTGCGCTGGGAAAGCAGCAACCCACTGACCATCCAAGACACGGTTCGCGCGTTGCGAATGTCGTTCCACAACCCGCTCTGGAGATGGGCAAGTACCGCTTGATAGAGTCGAGAAGCGTCCCCGGTGGCCTGTTCTGTCGTCATAAACGAAAGTGTCCCCTACTGGGGACGCTTTCTCATAAAATCTGTCAGGCCGTCAG
>NZ_VKDB01000085.1 GCF_007280555.1 Deinococcus detaillensis
TGGGCTTGCCCCGATTTTGCGTAGTTGAGGTTAAGCGGCTGTAGATTGGCGTTCGAAGTCGGCGGGTGTCAAGTAGCCTAGAGACGAGTGGCGGCGCTGACGGTTATAAAAGACCTCAATGAACTCGAAAATGGCTTGTCTGGCAACCGCTCGGGTCTCGAAGATCGTCTCCTCGAACAGCTCCCGTTTCAGGGAGCTGAAAAAGCTCTCCACAACGGCGTTATCCCAGCATTCCCCTTTGCGGCTCATACTGCACTTCGCCTGAATCTGTGCGAGTGCAGATTGAAACAGATGGCTCGTATACTGACTTCCTTGGTCGCTGTGATGCAGCAAACCTGGTGGTGGATTTCGGCGCTGGACAGCCATGTGCAACGCTGCCACTGGCAGCGTTGCAGGCATGTACGCATCCATTGCATACCCCACTACCGTTCGGGAAAACAGATCGAGGGTGACAGCCAAGTAGAGCCAGCCTTCTTTCGTGGGAATGTAGGTCAAATCGGCGGCCCAGATCTGGTTGGGCTGCTGGACGTTGAACTGGCGATCGAGCAGGTTTGGGCAGACTGGATCGCTGTGATTACGGTTGGTCGTGCGTACCGAGCGGTGCTTTCCTTTAGCT
Organism: Deinococcus detaillensis; assembly: GCF_007280555.1. Classification (NCBI taxonomy): domain Bacteria; kingdom Thermotogati; phylum Deinococcota; class Deinococci; order Deinococcales; family Deinococcaceae; genus Deinococcus; species Deinococcus detaillensis. Next base: position 617 of record NZ_VKDB01000085.1, read on the forward strand.
CGCAGCCCACCAATACGCATCAAACGGGCAATCCTCTTCTTGGAGACCGACAATCCTTCGGCTTTCAACTCCGCATGAATCCGTGGGGCACCGTAGCGTGCCTTGCGGTGGTGGTAGACATCGTGGATGCGCTGCTTCAGCAGCGCGTCCTGTTGTTGCTGATTGGAGATGGGCCTTCTTCGCCAACTGTGGTAGCCGCTCACTGAAACCTCCAGCACCCGACACATGATGTCCAAGCGGTACTGGGATCGGTAGTCATGAATGAAGCGGAATCTCAGTACGTAGTTTCTTTGGCAAAGAAGGCCGTCGCTTTTTTCAGGATTTCACGTTCTTGGCGCAGGACTTCAACTTCCTTGCGGAGCCTGCGAATCTCTTGTTGGTCGGCGGTCAGTAGTTGCTGACCATGACCGGGGAATGCGGCATGGCCACTTTCTTGCTCAGCGCTCATCCATTTACGGATGAGCGAAACACTGACGCTCAGGTCGCGGGCGGTACTGGAGACGTTGCCGTTCGTTCGGGCAAGCTGCACGGCGTCTCGTTTGAAGTCAGCGGTATGGATTCTGCGGTTTGTCATGATGGTGCCTCCTATTGTCGAGGCTTATCTCCATCTACGCAAAACTGGGTCACCCTCA
>NZ_VKDB01000086.1 GCF_007280555.1 Deinococcus detaillensis
TACCGGCCTGGCGGTTGGCCTTGGTTACCGTCCTCCAGTTTCTGGAGAACGTCAGTGATCGCCAGGCAGCGGAATATGTGCGAGGCCGGATCGACTGGAAATACGCACTGGGCTTGACGTTGCACGATCCCGGCTTCCACTTCAGCGTTCTCTGCGAATTTCGTGCCCGGCTGGTGAGCGGGCACGCTGAGTACCGTCTTCTTGACCGGATGCTCGAGCACTTCCAGCGCCACGGGCTGGTCAAAGCCCGTGGTAAGCAGCGCACTGACTCGACACACGTCCTCGGAGCCGTGCGCGACCTTCACTTGGCCGAGCTGGTCGGTGAAACTTTGCGGGCCACACTCAACGAGTTGGCTGATCTGGTGCCGGACTGGCTCACCGGGCTCGCTCAGCCAGCGTGGTTCAAATGTTATGCCCACCGGATCGAAGATCCGCTGCTGCCCAAAACCGAAGCCAAGCGGCGGCTGTATGTTTTGGAAATCGGTCAGGACGGGTTTATTCTGCTTGATGCGCTGGATGCTGAAGACTCGCCCAGTGAAGCGCGGGCAGCCAAGCGGGTTGGACTGCTCCGCCAGGTCTGGCAAACGCATTTTGACCGCACTGGCAGCGTGTTGCGCTGGAAGGAGGGAGCAGAGTCCCCTCCCGTTGGCGAGCGTCTCCAGTCCCCCTATGACCCAGAGATGCACTACAGCACCAAGCGGGGCACCGAGTGGTCTGGCTATAAAGTTCATCTCACGGAAACCTGCGATGAAGACGCGGCCCATATCATCACGCATGTTCATACCACCCTGGCGATGGACTACGACGGTGCCAGCACCGCCACGATTCACGACCAGTTGGCGGCGAAACAGCTGCTCCCCAGCAAACATTTCGTCGATGCCGCTTACACTGACGCCGAACTGCTGGTGTCCAGTGCCAAGATTCACGACATCACATTAATGGGTCCGATTCGCAAGGTATCCACCTGGCAAAGCCGTCAGAATCTTGGCTATGACACGCCGCAATTTCAGATCGATTGGGCGCAGCAACACGCGATTTGTCCGCAAGGTAAGACCTCGGTTTCATGGAGAGCGGCGCTCAACGAGGCGCAGCATCCCTGCATCCGGATTAGATTCAGCCGAAGTGACTGTGGAATCTGTCCCACACACGAGCTGTGCACATCAAGCAAGCAGCCACGCCGCGTCTTGCAAATCCTGGAGCAGGAAGAATATGAGG
>NZ_VKDB01000087.1 GCF_007280555.1 Deinococcus detaillensis
TTGAGTGTGCCCGGGAGTGCTCCGGTGAGCGCCGCGCTCACCGTGAGTGTGCCGGCGGCCACCCTGACTTCAACGACGGACGCGCTGAGCGTGACCGCCGTGGTCAGCGGCTTGCAGGAGAGCCTGACTTACCGGCTTACCTGGGGTGACGGTTCGAATACCGATCTCACTGGCAAAGTCACCGACACCCTGACACACACTTACGCCAAACCCGGTGTCTACGTCCTCGAACTCAGCACGCCGGGTGCTCCCAGCGTCACCGCTACCGTGACGTTAACCCTCCCAGGGGTCACGCTGAGCGTGACCCCTGCCCGGGGCTCCACCGACACCACCTTCAGCGCTGTGCTCGGTCAGCTGGTGCCGACCCTCACCTACACCCTCGACTGGGGCGACGGGGTCAATGAACCGGTCACCGGTGTAAGAACCTTTACCCGCACCCACCAGTACGCCAAGCCCGGCACCTTCAGTATCTTGGTCAAGTACGCCGACGCCCCCCCCGTTCAGCAGACTGTGACCGTGAACGTGCCGACCCCAGTGCTAAGCGCCACCAATCTCAACCTGAACGCAACTCTGCGGCTGAGCCGGCTCAGCCCAGCGGCTACCTACCGCGTTCAGTGGGGCGACGGCCAGGAACAGCCGCTCGTCGCCCAGACCTCCGACGCCGTGGTGTTGCATACCTACAGCGCCCCCGGCACCTACACCATTACCGTGACTCCCGCGCTTGGAGATCCGAGCAGCGTCACCCTCAACGTCAAGTACGTCAGCGTGGACGCGCCAGTCCTGACCCTCACTCCCATCACCGCCAGCGTCTACGACGTGATCAAGGCCGACTTCAGCGCTCTGATTCCTGCCCTGAGCTACACCCTGGACTGGGGCGACGGGCAGCGCGAGGTCATCACCGGCCTGACGGTCGGCACCCGTGTTCATACTTACACTGTTGCAGGCAGCTATACCGTCAGCTTGAAAGCGCCGGAATCACCGGCGGCCATCAAGACCGTAACCGTCACGCAGCCGCTGGCCACCCTGACCGCGACGAGTACCGCTTTGCAGGGGCAGGCCACCCTCACCGGGCTGGTCAAGGCCCTGACCTACCAGCTCGACTGGGGCGACGGCACGCCAGCCGTGGATATCACGGGTGTGGAGACGCAGACCCTGAGTCACAA
>NZ_VKDB01000089.1 GCF_007280555.1 Deinococcus detaillensis
GTATCTGATTAGCGGCTTCCGGCGCTCCCGTCCAAGGACGAGGGTGCTGCTGTTAAGCTGTGGCGCATGGCTGGGACGCTGAGAGAACAGGATCTGCTGGAGATCATCGACCAGCAGGCCCAACGGTTCGAGCACCTGGAAGCTGAAAACCGTGCGCTCAAAGCTGAGAATGCACGCCTCAAGAAGCGCCTCGAAGATCTTGAACGTAAGAGCCGCAAATATGCGGCTCCGCACAGTCGTGAAACTCGCAAGGCTGATCCCAAACCCTCGGGACGGCGTGCGGGAGAAGGACTGTTCACGTACAAGCGGGCACCGACACCCGAGCAGATCACGCAAGTGATCGAGGTGAATACGCCGAATACCTGCTCTCTCTGTGGGTTCAGCGGTGAACTTCTATTCAAGCGGCAGGACAAAGTCTGGATCACCGAACTCGCTGCTGAGGGTGCTCAGCAGCTCACGGAATACCGCGTTCCGGTGATGGTGTGTCCGGCGTGTGGGAGCACGGTGCGCGGCGTGCATCCTAACCTGGCAGCGGATCAGTACGGATCGACGGCGCACCGATGTGGACCGCGCCTGAAGGCTAGCCTTCAGGTCCTGCATCATGAAGTCGGCCTCCCACAGCGCCGGTTGCCACGGGTGCTTGAGTTGACGACCGGAATTCGCATCACGCAGGGCGCAGTGACCCAGGGCGCACAGCGGCTGGCTGAGGATGCAGGCCCCCTGGCGACCCATGTTCAGACCCTGGAAGCGGATCTTCGCGCCGCTGCGTTTGTGCATCATGACGATACCGGTTGGCGGATCAGCGCTGGTCAAGCCTGGGTCAGTATCTTCCGTTCAGCCCAGACGGTGCTGTTCACGGCCAACCACCAGCACACCAACATCGAGCTTCGAAAGGTCCTGGGCGACGCGTTCCAGGGTGTACTGGTCTGCGACCGGTTTAAGGTCTACGACAGCAAGCTGCTTGATCAGGTAAAGCAACAGAAGTGTCTGGCACATCTCATCCGCAATGCGGATGAGGTCGCTGCCGGAGAACAGAAACGACCTGGTCGAGGGCACGAATACGGTCTTCGACTGGCTCAGGTGTTCCGCGACGGGATCAAGTTTCATCAACGCTTTCACGAGGGATGGTGTACTCGGGAAGAATA
>NZ_VKDB01000090.1 GCF_007280555.1 Deinococcus detaillensis
GTGTCGACGCCCTGCACCAGATACGCCCAACACACACCATCAGCGAGGGTGAAGCGTGTGGCGTCCATCTGGATCCGGCGGCCCGCTGGCCACAGCGTTTCGGGTGCGGCTGACACAGCCTTTTTTCGACTTTTCCGGGGCAGTGGTGGATTGAGGTCCAGGGCACCCAGCGCCAGGCGCACCATGTGCTGACCGAGCAGACCGAAGGTTGAAAGCTCACTGGCTGCCAAACGCAACACCTGATGAACTCGACGGTACCCATAGGTCGGGTGAGCGAGTGCCACCGTACGAACCTGTTCGAGGACGCGTTGCTGCTCGATGTCGCGCTCCTGCTGACGGAGAATCTGCTGGCGAGCATCCCGCAGCGTCCAGGCAGGAACACCCGCTTCGCGCGCGAAGCGGGCCAGACTTAGCTGTGGTTGGTCTCTGAGCAGCTCCTCGTAGAGCACGAGAAGCGCAGCTGGACTCAGAGACCCCGTGCTTTTTTTGCGATGTGGAGCGCCAATTCCTTCTCGCCAACCAGGACCTTGAGGCGCTCGTTCTCGCGTTCCAGTTCGCCATGCCGGTCATCCGTGCGGTTCCCAGCCAAGCGGGCAGGCCCGATACCGGTGCCGTTCTGTCCAAGACGCGGGCACGACCTGCTTCCAGAAATTGAGCTTTCCAGGTGTGAATCAGGCTTTCATTGACGCCATGCTGCCGGGCCGCCTCTGCCACATTGAGCTGGCCGCCGAGCACCGCCAGCACGATCTGCTCTTTGGTGTCGGTCGGCCACTTCTTTCGCTGTTTTCCCATAATTTCCCTCCAGTGTGCCCTACCCTCGCAAGTGGGCGGACATTTTTGGAAGGATTTCCTGGAGCATTACCAATCCCTGCAGATAGATAGGGGCCCACGTCCGCTGCGAGCGGTGTCGAAAGGTCTCCTGGAACGGAGCGAACCATGTCGGGAAGTGCCGCGTCCAACGAGGGAATGAATGCGTCATCGCACGGGCTAGCATCGCACATCCCGCCCCGGCCCCTCATTCTGAATATCCCCAAAGTACAGTTAGCTCGACTTTGGCCATTGACAGGGGGAGCAGCTTGCTGCTCCCCCTGTCAAACTTGGGCATGACACTCCTTCCGAAGTGGTTCACGGGGGTCCTG
>NZ_VKDB01000091.1 GCF_007280555.1 Deinococcus detaillensis
CGTTGCCCGACAGTCCTCCGGTCAGGTAGGGAAAATCACCAACTGCCAGTGTTTGGTCTCGTTGACAATCGCCCAGTATGACATCCCCATTCCAGTCGCCTTACAACTGTTTTTACCTAAGGAGTGGAGGGACGATCCTGCTCGCTGTACGGCAGCTGGGATTCCAGTGGAATCTCAGCTGCCGCAGACAAAGTGGCAAGTGGCCCTAAACGAACTCGACCGAGTTCGTCACCTCGTCACCTTTGGCATGGTGCTGGCCGATGCTGGCTATGGCGTGAACGCCCGGTTCCGGCAAGCGCTGTCCGAGCGTGGCTTGACTTGGTCGGTCGGCATCACGCGAACGCAGATGGTCTACCCTCAGGATGTCCGCCTTATTCCTATCCCAACGCATTTTCGAGGTCGGCGACCGAAGTATCCTACGACGTCTCACGAGCGTCAGACGGTCGAAGCGGTGCTCGACGGTGCTGCGTGGCAGCACCTGATCTGGCGACACGGCACTAAGGGAGCACTGTCTGGACGCTTTGCCGCTGTCTATGTTCGCCTAGCGGATGGTGAAGAGAATGCCCAGGGCCAACATCTTCCTGGTCAAGCCGCATGGATTATCGGAGAACAGCGACGGGGAGAGGAACGGAAATACTATGTCTGCAATCTTCCCGAAACGACTCCGCTGCTGCGATTGGTGGAAGTGACCAAGCGGCGCTAGACCTGTGAACTGACGCACCGGGAACTCAAGCAGGAGGTCGGCCTAGCGCACTTCGAGGGCCGTTCGTGGCAGGGCCTGCACCATCACGCCGTGTTGTGTATGGTCGCCTTGACCTTCCTGCAATGGCTACGCTTGACCCAGCCAGATGACCTGCGCGGCGAGACCGTGCCCGCCATCCGAGCAGAGGTGGCCGGGACTCCATCCTGGCCACCTCGTTGCCTGAAATGCCTCACCTGCACAGCACTATTCAGTGGGCCTTGAATATCCCCAAAGTACAGCTAGGTGATGTCAGATGACCATACCTGATTAGGCTTTTCTGGCTTGAATTCTCGTGCCAGTACATTTTCCGCCACCGGCTGCTGAGGATCGCATACCG
>NZ_VKDB01000092.1 GCF_007280555.1 Deinococcus detaillensis
GCGTCTTCGCTACAGCCTCTAAGTCGTCTGCGCTGTGCAGGCTCAAATCCGTGCCTTTCGGAAAGTATTGGCGTAAGAGGCCATTGGTATTTTCGTTTGTTCCTCTCTGCCAAGGGCTTCGCGGTTCGCAGAAATAGATGCCCACCCCCGTTTCCAGGTGCAGTTGTTCATGCTGACTCATTTCCGCACCCTGATCCCAAGTCAGTGAGCGGCGGAGCTGGGGGGGCACGGTGGTGATCATCCGGGCAATGGCTTCCCGAACGGCCTGAGCACCGTGGCCAGCCAGGGCTGGCCCGTTCTTCACCGGTGACTCCAGACCATGTTCCGGCATCCGGGGCAAGTGAAGCAAGAGGGTGAAGCGCGTGGTGCGCTCCACAAGTGTGCCTATAGATGAGCTGCCCAACCCGAGGATGAGATCCCCCTCCTAGTGTCCGGGCACTTCCCGGTTCGTCACTTCCTCTGGGCGCGCCTTGAGCATGACCTCGGGAACGACAAACGTTTTGCCGGGACTGCACCGGCGTGCCCGTGGCACGCGCAGGGTCCGGCCCATCCGGAGGCAGGCAGTTAAGTCGCGGCGCAACGCGCCACGACCTTCGATATACAGCACCTGGTAAATGGCCTCGTGGCTGATGCGCATGGTGGCGTCATCTGGGAAGTCGAGCCGCAAGCGCTGGGCGATTTGCTCTGGAATCCATGCCGTTGTCCAGCGACGATCTTGTCGCCGCCCATGACGGCGGCCTTTCCAAAGCACTGTTGGTCCAGGAATCGGCGTGCTAGTGGCAGAGACCAACATACCTGACAAACGATCTTCGACATACGTTTTCAGCACCTTGTTGACCGCCAATTTCGCGGGCTTTGGACGCCGGGCGGCACGTTCAGCGTGCCATTGTGCGGTGGTGGCTCGGTAGGCTAGACCGCCGCCACGGGTGGCGGCGTTGCGCCGGACCTCACGTGAAATCGTGGACGCCGCCCGCCCCAGTCGGCGTGCAATCTCACGGATGCCGAGTTGTTGCGCTCGGGAGAGTGCGATCTCTTCGCGCTCTGCAAACGACAAACAGCGCCCAGAAAGGGG
>NZ_VKDB01000093.1 GCF_007280555.1 Deinococcus detaillensis
ATATTCCATTAGCGGTCGTGCTGTGTGGGGCCAACTGCCATGACAGTCAGAAGCTCAAAGACGTGCTGGAGGCCGTTGTCATCGTTGTTCCTCAACCTCAGGTTGAGGAACAACGTCATCTCCTTCTTGACCGTGGATACGACACGCCGACGTGTCGCACCCTCGCCTGCGATGCGGGCTTCGTCGTGCATATTCCGAAAAAAGCGTCAAAGGAAACACCGCTTCCTGTGCCAACAGATCCAGATCGTCATCCGCCAAGACGTTGGGTCGTGGAAGTTAGGCACGCTTGGTTCAATCGGTTCAGACGGCTCCAGACCCGCTGGGAAAAGCGTCAAGCGCTGTATCTGGGATTTGTCGAGTTGGCCGCCTGCCTCATCATCTGGCGAAAACTGGCCCCGCTCGTCACCTGAATAGATTTTCCGAATAGACTCTTAACTCGACTTTGGCCATTGACAGGGGGAGCAGCTTGCTGCTCCCCCTGTCAAACTTGGGCATGACACTCCTTCCGAAGTGGTTCACGGGGGTCCTGCAAG